>DATGXG010000038.1 GCA_035299085.1 Bacteroidales bacterium
CATTACCAAGACAAACTACCTTTTTGAATTGTCTGTCTTGGCAAGGTTCTGCCTGTTCTGGCAGATTGCTTCGTCGACTATTACTATTTAATTATAATCATGGTTTTGTCACGCTCCTCGCAATGACGAACTTATTCTCAAATTTTCGGCTCGCTGAAAACCGTTTTATTTTTAATAATTGGTTTAGCCCAGATGCTGATGCTAAAAATGTAACCAAGGGTTACAAGAATGAAAAGCATGGCAAACCTGAGGCCTATTAACTGTGCTATTCCTCCGATTACCAGAGGTACGATTGCTCCTCCCACAATACCGGTGCACATGATACCGGCGAAAGTTCCGTGATGTTTGGGTATTGAATTCAATCCAAGCGAAAAAATGATCGGGTACATAACTGAAATGGTAAAGCCGCAAACCGGGAATGCCACAATGGCTACCTTCATGCTTCCGAACAAGGCAGTAAGAAGGACCAAAGCCGTCATTATGGCAAATGCAAACAACACTTTTTTGCTGTCGAAAATCTTAAGAAGGAACATCCCCAGGAAACAGCCCACTGTCATCAGCCCCCAGAAATACGATACGGCATGGGCACCCTGGATATCGGGATCCAAACCATGATAGGTCTGCAAAAATTTTGAAATCCAGTATGAAATGCCCTGTTCAGTACCCACATAGGCAAAAAGGCCAATGAAAAACAGGATCACAGTGCGATTCCGCAGCAACGACCGCAGTGTACTGCCCACTTCAATACGCTCTTCATCGGTGAGTTCGACCTTCGGAAATTTCAGGGATGTGATGAAAAGGATCATCAGAAAAGTAATAGCAGTGAAAACCCAGTAGATTGAAACCCATTTCAATCCGGCAGGTACCATGTTTTCAAGCATTTTAGCCAGGCCTGTAGCATGACCCGAATGCACATTCTGCATCAGGTATGAGTGCAACTGGGGACTGAGAAAGGATGCCAGTCCGAATACAAGCTGTGCCATAGCGGAATAAAAAGCAAAATTGGCTTCTCCTCCCGATGTTCTGAGCAACGGGTTAATGATAACCTGGAGCATGGCAAAACCAAGCCCGATTGTAAAAAGCGAGACAAGAAATATGCGAAAACCCGGAAATACCGAAAACAAAAGGGCTGCACAAAAAACAAGGATAAATGCACCTATCATCACCGGCTTCTCAGTGTATTTCTCAACAAGAAGACCGGCAGGTATCGACATCACACCATATGCCAGAAAAATAGAGAAAGGAAGAAATCCGACAAGCGACAGGCTAAGATTGAAATCTGCCTGGGCATTCGGGTTAATGGCCCCTAAAATATTGGTAAGAAATGAGATCACAAAAAAGGTCACCAGTACAAGAATGACCATTACCGTATTTCTTTTCATAGCTTCATTTTTATATGTTGTTCATTCACATTCCATCCCGAATAATCAAGCGTGTAATCCCCTGAAATCTTTTCCGGCAGTTTGCATTGGATAATTTTTGTCTCACCCGGTAACAGGCTTATATAATTGTCATTCCAGAATACTGGGAAAACTGTGTGAGAGGCTGTATCCTTAACAGTAAAACTTACAAGAAAAGCCACATTTTTTGACGGATTCTTAACGGTTGCCTCAATGGTCCTGTTCTCCTTAAGGTCAGCTGAAATCTCAAGTGCCACAGGCTGCAGGTAGTTCAGGGGTTTTAAATCGGCGCTGGTTTTGATGGGAGTGTAATACCATTCAGTCTTTTGCCAGTCATATATATCAGGTCCGCCCGGAAGCCAGTAGAAATTCGATGCTATGACATTATTGCTCTCATCCGACAGGGTTAATGAAAGGAAAACGATGTTTTTGAAGTCGGGTAGTTTGTATACAAATGCCGATTGATCAGGATCGACATTAACAGCCACTTCATCTGTCAGAATCTCCTTTCCGTTAAGGTCGGTCATTTTTATACCGGCTTTCGCCCTGGCAAGTGATTTCAATGATTCATTAACCACGTAAACCTGGTTGTTACCGTAATTATATACAAGCTGAAGCGGTTCATTTGCTTTCTTTGCGGCAAAATAGGCTGATGTAGGCAACAGGTAATAATCGTAAAGCTGCCAGTAAAACGAGGGCCATGCCGAATTCAGCATCCACTGTACTATTCCGGTTGTATTTGGCTTATTAACCCTGAAAGCCTCAAACATGGCTTTCATTGCCTCATACCCCTGGGCATCGGCTTTGAGTAAATAGTTTTTTAGGTTGTAGGCTTGTCCGTACCTGCGATTCAGGACCCCATTAAATATTGAAAGATCTCCGAAGCTTTCGGAAGGATTGCAATGGAAATTCCACATGTCATTGATTGGCCAAAGTTTATTGGCAGGAATCATCTTTTCAAGAGATTCCAAAACCGGAATCTGCGGTCCGGGACCTGTTTCAGTATTGAATCCGTATGCACCGCCGTTTACTGAATCGATATACCAGTATGAGGGTCCCACATAATTATAGGGGCCTTTCATTTTAACACCTGTGTTTCCGCTTACTTCACTCTTCCTCCAACTGGCTGCGCCCAGGTAAGGACGGTCGTCAATTGACGAGATCAGGTCGCGGTATCTCTTTTCAAGTGCCGGTCGAGGTAACATATCGCTTCCCAGCATCCAGACGAAAACCGAAGGATGGTTCTGAAGAAGCCTGATCTGGTCATTCAGGTATTCTACAGCCAGGTTCATATCTTTTTCCGAAGAAATTCCGCCGAAATCATCGCAGGGTTTGCCCAGGTAGTTTTCCCACTCCCACTGGCAGCTCCAGCCAACCATAACAAGCAGTCCGTAACGGTCACACAAATCATAGATATTACTTGTTTTTCCCCATACATTCTCAAAGCGGATTGTATTCAGATTCATGTCTTTCACATACTGAACCTGGATTTCATCCGATTCCGGAGTATCCCTGAAAAACAGGTCATCTGTCCATCCCGCTCCCCTGATGAGCACTTCCCTGCCATTCAGCTTAAATCCTTTATGTCCGCCGGCGTTAGTATAGGCTTCAATCGTGCGGATACCGAATGTTATATCTTTCTGATCGGAAACCGAATTATTGGAATTAAACTGAAGTGACAGTTTATACAATTCAGGATTCCCCATTCCATTGCACCACCACAATCTTGGATTCGTAATATGAAGTGATTCCGCTTCCTTTGGTGTTACTGTAATCTTTTTACTTTCACCGGGCTCCAGTTTTACCGGTATGCTGAATTCAATTCCATCACCCTTTGCTTTTAGATCACCGCTTACTTTCTTACCGGAAGAATTCGTGACCTCTGTCGTCAGGGTAAGAGACGCTTCATTAAGGGTCTGGGTATTGACATCTGAATGTATAAATGTGTTTTTAATCGCTACATCGCCTGTAATATCAATGTATACAGGCCTCCACAAACCCATATTGCGGTCAGGAGGTGCGGGATTCCAGTCGACAAAACCATGACCCAGGTCCCCTTTGTTCTGCCTGAACACTTCAACAGCCAGAACATTGGTTTCCTTGTTCACTACTTTTGTAATATCAAAGGAAAATGTTCTGAAAATACCATAAGTTGAATCCTTTGAAGCAATCTGTTTTCCGTTGAGCCAGATATTGGCATAAAAGCTGATCCCGTCAAAAAACAACCGGATATGCTGCTTTTCGTTAACCGCCGGGAGTGCGAATTCGGTGCGGTACCACCACGATTGCCTGAATTGCGCGGTATCCACATTTTTTATACTGTCAGCCTTAAAAATGTCCTTGTAAAGGCCGTTTGCTGTGAGCACACCCATTATGGTTGAAGGCACACTGGCTGCATACCATGAATCAGTATTCACACCGGTAGCAGAAAGAGCTGACCCTGTCGTTTCATTCAGAGCTCCCGATTTCTGTACTTTCCAGTTATCAGCAAGACTGATCCTTTCATGAAGGGATGACTGTTTCCCCGAACAGGAAACCAAAACAACCGCTATTACCGAAATATACAGCAGGTTAATTGAGCGCAGACTTTTCATAGGATGATTTATTTATTGGATGAGAGATGCAGCACCAAGAAGAGCTATATTGGGATTATCGGATACAAAAAGTTTCAGTTTCTTTACCGATTCAGGAAAAGCAAGGGTGTTCATCACTTCGTGCATTGAATCTTTAAAATACTTATACCCGTTGCTTAATGATCCTCCAAGCACTATGGCTTCCGGATCATAAGTGTACATAACCGTTTTAATGGCATTGCCCAGGTGCACCCCGAATTCTTTCCAACTCTTCAGTGCTTCGTCATCACCTTCTCCGGCCTTCTGAAAAGCAGTCAGTGCGGTCGTATTGTACTTATTATGGAAAAACCAGCTGCTGCAATAATTTTCAATGCAATCATCAAGGTAAGGTACCAGCCCGAATTCACCGGCACCGCAATTTTTACCAGCGTATAATTCATTATTGATAATCACACCGCCGCCGAGTCCCGTTCCCATGGCCAAACCAACAACTGTTTTAAAACCCTTCACAACACCATGACGATGCTCTCCCAGAATGAAACAGTTCACATCATTGTTAACCCGAACGGGAATTTTGAATTCTTCTTCAAGGATACGCTTCAATTCCACTCTTTTCCACGAGGCTATGTTGGTAACATCAGTCACAATGCCATTTTCCAGGTCTACAACAGAAGGAACACCGATTCCTATCCCTGTAATATCCTTATCCATAACCGAACGGATAAGTCCCACAAGCTGATCAATCGTTTTCTGTAATACTTCCTTATCTCTCAGCGGAATGGCTTTCTGAACAATGATCTTATCCTGGTCAAGTCTGCCGGCCCTCAGATTGGTTCCGCCTACATCAACTGCAATAACCATAGTATAATTTTAAAAGATTAATAATAGTGAAAATGGAATACCTGTTTGGTATAAAAAAGATATCGGGTTTCTAAATTATAAAAACTATCGTAATATTATTGACGTAAAAAGAATTCTATTTACGATTGTGATAAATTTGTCTTAACAGTTAAATTGAATAACCGTCTAATTGCACCTATCATGAAAAAGATTCTGAAGATAACAGGTATTGTAATTCTTGTGTTATTGGTACTGATTGTTTCTGTTCCTGTGCTTTTCAAGGGCAAGATCCTGAAACTCGCCAAGGATGAAATAAACAGCACCCTGAATGCTAAAACGGATTTCGATCTGTCATTGTCATTGATCCGTTCATTTCCGAACGTTTCTGTCGGATTAAAGAACTTTTACATTGCCGGTGTCAACGATTTTGAAGGTGATACACTGTTCCAGGCGCAATCGGTTGAGGTTGTGGCCGATCTGATCAGCGCCATTAAAATGGAGAACATAAAAATCAGGAAGATTTCGATAGAAAATCCCCGCGTTCATGCATGGGTAAGGCCTGACGGTAAAGTGAACTGGGATATAATGAAAGATACCGGAGATGAAGCGGAAACCGATACATCTTCATCCACAATGAAGGTACAGCTTAAAAAATTCACGATCAATCATGCCTATGTGCGGTATGACGACGACAGCAGTAAAATGAACGCCGCACTGGATGATCTCAATTTCGTCATGAACGGGGATCTTTCAGAGGACTTCACTACCCTGTCCTTCCAGTCTAATGCCAAATTCTTCAATTTTGTCTATGAAGGCATACGTTATATGAAAGATGTGGCAGTTACGCTGAATATGGATGTGGACGCCGATCTGAAGAATTCAAAATATGTGCTTAAGGAAAATGCGCTCACATTGAATGATCTTCTTGTGCGATTCGAAGGAAATATGGCAATGCCAAATGATGAAGACATCACGATGGATATTAAATACGGCATGGATAAAGCTGATTTCAAATCACTGCTTTCCCTGGTCCCGGCCATTTATATGGCTGATTACAAAGGATTGCAGGCATCGGGAAATGTAAAGATGGAAGGCAGCGTTAAAGGTACCTATAATGAAAAAAGCATGCCCAATGTGGTTCTTAATATGCTTGTGCAAAATGGTAAATTCAAATATCCTGACCTGCCGAAATCAGCAGATAACATTGCCGTGGATATGAACCTGTTCTTTGACGGCGTGCAATATGATAACACCACGGTAGACATCAATAAATTTCATGTCGAGTTGGGCGGGAACCCTGTGGATATGAGTCTGAACATAAAAACACCGATGAGTGATATGTATCTGAACGGTAATTTGAAAATGGATCTTGACCTGGCAACAATCAATGATGTCATACCGCTCGACAGTACCACGCTTACCGGTAAAATTAAAGCCTCGCTCGATTTCATGGGTAATATGTCGTATATTGAAAACAACCAATACGATAAGTTCAGGGCTGACGGGGCAGTTGAGATTACCGATTTTCTGTATAAGAGTCCCGATCTTCCAAAAGATCTCACTATTGCAAAGTCATCACTGGCCTTTTCACCCCAATACCTGGATGTGAAGAATTTTGATGCCACAATGGGGAAAAGTGATCTTCACCTTTCAGGAAAGCTGGAAGATTTCCTTCCTTATGTTTTTAAAGACGAAACCATTAAAGGTAATTTCATCTTCACATCAGGTGTCCTTGACCTGAATGAATTCCTGACGGATACTGAAGAAACCACAACTGAATCGGACACCGTTCCTCTCACTGTATTTGAAGTTCCTGCAAATGTTGATTTCAAGCTGGTTTCACGCATCGATAAAATGTATTATGATAAGCTTGAAATTGAAAACACTATAGGAACCATACTTGTAAAAGACAGCAGGGTAATACTCGACGGTGTAAGCCTGAACATGCTCGATGGTTCGATGAAACTCAATGGTGAATACAATACAAAGGATGTTAAAAATCCGATGGTTGATTTCGATTTCACTGCATCAGCCATTGATGTGCCTTCCGCTTTTTCAGCATTCACTACGTTGCAGAAATTTGCACCCATTGCGAGCAAGGCAGTCGGTAAGGTTTCTCTTGGCATGAAATTTTCATCCATACTCGATAAGAATATGATGCCCCTGCTTCAGTCCATTGTAGGTAAAGGAAAAGTTTCATCGGATGCATTGGGAATCAAGAGTTCTGCAACATTCAATAAGTTGGGCAATGCCTTGAATACAAAGGCATTTGATAATATGATCCTTAAAAAGCTCGGAGTCGATTTTAATATCCGTGATGGCAAACTGATGGTAAGTCCTTTTGAAACCAGTGTAGGTGGAGCGAAATTGCTGATCGGCGGCGACCAGGGATTGGATCAGAATATGAATTACACCATTGGCATCAATATTCCGCGTGAAGAATTGGGTGCCGCAGCAAACAAAGCAGTTGACAACCTCATCAGCAAGGCTTCAGGTGCCGGGTTAAAGATTGACCCGTTGCAGACACTGAACATTAAGGCGAAAGTAACCGGTAACTTTAAAGATCCGAAGATTGGCCTGGACATGGCTGAAAATTCGGCGTCGGCAAAAGATGCCATTAAGGAAGAAGTGAAACAGGCTGTCCAGGAACAGGTGGATGCCAAGAAAGAACAGGCAAGAGCTGCTGCCCAGGCTGAAGTGGATAAAATAATGGCACAGGCTCAGAAAGAAGCAGACCAGATAAGGGCTAAGGCTGCTGCAGGCGCCGATGTAATCCGAAAAGAAGCTAATACCAATGCGGATAACCTGGTGAAGAAGGCAAAAGATCCGATATCGAAAAAACTGGCCGAGGAAACGGCTAAGAAGATTAAGCAGGAAGGCGAAACATCAGCTCAGAAAGTGATCAAGGAAGCCGATGCCAAAGCCAACGCTGTAATCAAAGCCGCCCAGGACCAGAGTAATAAATTGCTGGCGGAGTAATATAAATAGCCCCGGCATTCATGCCGGGGAATGAAGTACCAAAACATTTCACAAGCCTTCAGGCCAGCAATTGAATAGCCCCGGCATTCATGCCGGGGTCCGTGATCCAACATTAAATTACGGGCCTTCAGGCCCATCCAAAAAAAAAGCGGGCCTAAACCCGCTTTTTATATTTTATGTTTTTATCATGCTACAAATCCGACTTAATAAGGACAAGTTCGGTTCGGCACGAAACAAGTCGAAACTATTCTTTTGCCGCTGATATAGCACCTTCAACCAGTTTCATTCTCTTTTCCTGGATGCGGGCTTTCTTACCGGTAAGATTACGCAGGTAGAAAATCTTTGCGCGACGAACACGACCGTGCTTGTTTAATTCGATTTTATCAATGAAAGGTGAAAACACGGGGAAAATTCTTTCAACACCCACGTTGCCCGACATTTTGCGGACGGTGAAGGTTGCTGATGCTCCTGCGCCTTTTCTCTGAAGGACAACACCACGATACTGCTGTATCCTTTCCTTGTTTCCTTCAACAATTTTATAATGAACCGTTATAGTGTCACCGGCTTTGAATTCAGGATATTCTTTCTTTGCGGTGAATTGATTTTCAGCAACTTTAATTAAATCCATGGTGTGTAAAAATTTATCGTTCGTCCTTAAAAATTCAGGTCGCAATATTACAAATTATTTTTCAAAAAACACAAATTTTATGCAGTATTCGTCGAGGCTCATGAATAGCCGGCCTTAAGGCCGGGACGCAATGTATAAATTAGTCATCTCCGGCCTTAAGGCCGGGGCTATTAATTCAAAACAAAAAATCATCCGATGATTCCTGTTTCAGCTCTTCTACTTTCGGTGCTTTGGCCACCTGGTGAACGGTGTTGCCATCTACAAATATGGCAGT
This sequence comes from Bacteroidales bacterium, assembly GCA_035299085.1. Classification (NCBI taxonomy): domain Bacteria; kingdom Pseudomonadati; phylum Bacteroidota; class Bacteroidia; order Bacteroidales; species Bacteroidales bacterium. The sequence continues at coordinate 8,695 of DATGXG010000038.1, forward strand.
GTGAGGTTTCACCGGGCATGCGAATTCGCACGCACCACAACCGATACAGATATCCGTATCGGTTTCAGGAATTGTGAGATCATCCTTGTACGGTACCATCTTCACAGCCTGAGTCGGACAATGTTCGGAGCATGAGCCACATGAAGTGTTATCGGTGTAGACTATACACTTTGTCTTTACAAAATTCACCTTACCCAATTGCTCCAGTTTCTTCTCCTCAACAGTGATGGGCAGAATGGCACCGGTGGGACAAACCTCACCGCATTTTGTACACTCGAAATTGCAGTATTCAATACCGTAATCCATATGTGGCTGTGACATTCCCGTGAAACCATACTCGAGGAAAGATGGCTGCAATGTTTTTGTGGGGCAAACCGAAATGCAAAGATGACATGCCGTGCACCTGTCGGTGAAATGCCTGATACTTACTGAGCCCGGAGGTGTGACAGGGTATTTTTTCGGATTCTTTATCTTTCCTGCCGGCCTGTCTTCTGTTTCTGCAGAAAAAACCTTTTCTGATAAACCGGTTAATGCAACAGCGTACACAAGAGTCTTTCCGATGAATTCACGCTTGGAATCGTCGGTTGTAACAGCAACGGGCTTGAAAGCCGCTTTGGCGCTGCCTTTTCCTGTCATGTATTTTATACTGTTCTCGGGACAAACATCAATACAGTTATAACAGGCTACACAACGCGAATTATCTACCTCCTGGGTTTTAATGTTAATGCAGGTCGATTTACACGCAAAGGCACATTTCCCGCACTTGGTACAGGTGGCTTTATCCATTCTGATTCTGAAAACGGAAAACCTTGAAAGAAATCCAAGCACGGTTCCTACAGGACAAATGGCATTGCAATAAAGACGGCCATAATAAAAGGCCAGGACAACAACAGCAATAACCAATACGGCAGGAATGAAAACTGTTTTCCAGGTTACAAGATCCAGATTAAGCCTGTACAGAAAATACATGTCGAATTTTTCAAACAGGGAAGCCAGTCCGTTATTGGCAGCGATAATTCCGGGCCGGACAATATCAGAGAAAATCCTGCCAAAACTGCTGTATGGATCAAGAAGATTCAACACGAACATGCTTCCGAAAAGCAGGGAAATAACAACAAGCGCGAGAACCGGGTACCTGAGGTAATTGAGGGCCTTCCTGAACTTATAGCGTTTGATGACCTTTGCCTTTTTGGATATCCATGACACAATATCCTGGAAAATCCCAAGGGGACAAATAAACGAACAATACACCCTGCCAAAAAGTGCTGTAAGTACAAGAATGATGATAAACCCTGCCGACAATACAGCTGGTACCGTAATGAATTGTATAACCGACGGAACAAACTGCAGGAATAACAGCCTGTCGGCCCATGCTGTGGGTATGAGTTCCCTGAAATCAACGAATAAACTGGTAATACCTAACAGAAGCAGAAGAGAAAAGACAACCCTGAAAATTTTTAAATGCTTTTGCTTCATGCGCCCATGCTTATTCTGTTCACTTTCAAACCATCGATGTTTGTGGTGCCTGAACCGAGCTGTTCCGCCAGGGCAATATGCTTCACCTGCTTCGGATCAATTCCGAAAACTTTAGCAGCGGCAGTATCAATGGCAACTATATCTTTACCTATGATCTGGTATTTCATGGTGGCTACATCAGCAACAGAAACACCGCGGGGACCATTGCGTTTCATTACACGGTAAGCATCTATCACATTCAGATCGGGTTTGCGGTAAGTGGTGAAATCAGCAATACACTGGTGCAAATCGTTGCTGTGCCAGAATTCCCTGTCCCACACCACGCCCATCATATTCTTCATGGCCACCGATAACGTGGAGCCACCGTGATTTTTCAGAACCGGCACATTGATAAAAACGTCCGATTTTATAATAAGCTCATGAACCCTGGCAGTCTTCAAACGTTTGGCATTCGGTAATGAAACTTCCTGGTAATATCCTTCAGTTCTTCCTGAAACCATTGTACCGCCGGCCTTTTTAACAGCATCTTCGATACCGCTCATTTTATAGCAGCGGACACCTTCGGCACAAGTATTGTCAAATACATATACTGCCTTTGCACCAGCCCTTTTGCAGCTTTCAACAATGGCTGCAACAAGCAGGGGATTGGTGTTTGCGGCACGCTCAGGTGCAGAATCCCAACCTATATTTGGTTTCACAACGACAGTCTGGTTCGGTTTTACAAACTGTTTCATACCACCCAGCGATGCAATTCCCTTTTCAAACATTTCAGCTGCTTCACCGCCCTTAATAGCAACCATATCGTATGGCAGCTGTAATGCATCGGTTTCCTCAGCCATCAGCCTGTCAAAATTGCCCATCGAAAGCGCTGCGCTGGATAACACTCCAAAACCTACAGAATTTCTGATAAAATCTCTTCTTTTCATTTTGTATTGAATTAATTACTAACCATTACAACACACCGTCAAAAATATCTAATTTGCTACATACTTTCTCCGGTATTGAAAAATTTGGAAAGAATCTAAATAACTGCCTGAAGCTTGAAAATCCCTGGTTAACGTTGTTTGAAACGATTGCTAAAAAATAAGATAAAATATTCCTAATTTCACCAGCGAAAATTAACAAATGAAAATTCTTTATTACGATTGCTTTGCCGGCATATCCGGAGATATGAACCTGGGGGCTTTGATTGATCTAGGCGTGGATATAGCATGGTTTAAATCAGAACTGGATAAGCTGCCCGTACATGGTTATGAATTTATTGTAACACGGGATATAAGGAAAGGAATATCAGGGACCAGAGTACAGGTGTTGCCCGATCAGGAGCATTCTCAAATGCATGGTCATCACCACCACGATCACGGACATGGTGAACACCATCACCACCATTCATGGAAGGAAATCAGGGAAATGATTGAACGTTCGAAACTTGGTCCTGAAGTTAAGGAATTAAGTATCCGGATATTTTCGAAAGTCGCACAGGCAGAAGCCAAAATTCATAATAAGTCTGTTGAAGAGGTTCAGTTTCACGAGGTAGGAGCAATTGATTCCATTGTTGATATCGTTGGAGCCGCTTTATGCCTTAATTTCCTGGGGCCGGATGAAATTCAGTGTTCAACTGTCGAGCTCGGCGGTGGTACAGTAAATTGTGCCCACGGTATCTACCCTGTACCTGCACCGGCCACTGCAGAAATTCTGTCAGGCATCCCGATACGCAAAGGCACAGTTGATTATGAAGCCACCACACCCACAGGGGCAGCCATTCTGGCCGCATGTGTGAATAAATTTACAGATAAGACCGACTTCAGAATTCTCAAAACCGGTTATGGTATCGGAACTAAGGATTCAACTATTCCGAATGTTCTGAGAACATTCATGTGTGACAGCTCCGGGGCTGACGAAACTGAAACAGTACCTTCATTTATTGTCGAATGCAATATCGACGATATGAACCCTGAGTTCTACGATTACATCATTGATTCCCTGTTTTCTGCAGGCGCTAAAGATGTTTTCATTACTCCGATAATAATGAAAAAATCACGTCCTGCCGTAAAGCTTTCCGTTCTGTGCACTCCTGAAGCCGAAAACCGGGTGAATGAGGTACTGTTCAGGGAGACTTCAACAATTGGCGTCAGAAAATATACAATTGATAAAACAATGCTCGAACGCAAAACCGAGCATGTTACAACACGCTTCGGTGAAGTAAGGGTTAAATCGGCCTTCTTCCAGGGAGTTTGCATCAAGTCGAAACCGGAATATGATGACTGTATTAAAATCGCCCGCGAAAAAAAGATTCCGGTGAGCCATGTTTACCAGGAGGTTGAAAAAGCATTGACAAAACACAGGGATGCCAATGAACCTGCGTGAGAAGTATGCGGCACTTGAAAATATTCTGCGGGACTTCGGTTCGGTTGCCGTCGCATTTTCAGGAGGTGTGGACAGCACGTTTTTACTTGCAGCTGCTAAAAGTGTTACAGGGAACCAGGTTCTTGCTTTGACGGTAAATACACCTTTTATCCCTCCGCGCGAAATTGAGGAAGCTGTTAACTTCTGCAAGGAGCATCATATCAACCATGAAATTGCAGACACCACAATTATTCCGGAGATTCTGAATAACCCGGAAAACAGGTGCTATTTGTGTAAAAAGCATTTGTTCGGCATTTTAAAAGACACCGCCCGCAAACGCGGATTTTTCAGGCTTGTCGATGGAAGCAATGCCGATGATTTAAATGTCCATCGCCCGGGCATGGAAGCCTTACGCGAACTGGGGATTGTAAGTCCGTTGGTTGATGCGGAACTTACAAAGGCGGATATCCGCGTTCTTTCAAGGGAGATGGGACTTATTACTGCGGAAAAACCTTCATATGCCTGCCTTCTTACGCGCTTACCCTATAATTATAATATCAATCCATTAGAACTTGAAAGGATCGACAGGGCAGAACAATTCATGGCGCATATAGGATTTGCCAATTCCAGGGTCAGGAATCACGGAGATATAGCCCGCATTGAAATTGAATCAGGCCGGATTGTTGAATTCATTCAGAAAGCAGAAACGTCACGACTTGCAGCTCATTTTCATGAACTGGGCTACAAATTTGTAACGCTTGATATAGAAGGTTACAGAAGTGGAAGTTATGATGAAGCAATTAAAAAACCCCTGTCATGAACCAGGAAAACTTAAGCAGACTCCTTCATGAGGTGAAGGAAGGAAAAGTGGATATTAATGAGGCATTGGCTCAGATCCGCGACCTGTCATTGAAAGAACTCGGTTATGCTACAATCGATAATCACAGGGAACTGCGGACAGGTTACCCGGAAGTTATATTCGGCCAGGGAAAAACACCGGACCAGGTGGCAGGTATAATAGAATACATGCTTACCCGTGATAATAATATATTAGCTACCAGGGTCACCGATGAAATGTACAGGAAAGTGCAGTCCATATGTCCTGAAGCAGTTTATAATCCAATCGCACGCACTATATCCATCCGAAAAAAAGAAATGCCCGCCCCGCCAACGTATATCGCCGTTATAACAGCAGGCACTTCCGATTTGCCCGTCGCAGAAGAAGCCGCCATAACAGCCGAAATATTCGGGAACCGGGTTGAAAGAATTGTGGATGTGGGTGTCGCCGGTATTCACCGGTTATATAATAAAATGGATCTCATCAGGCAGGCACGTGTGAATATTGTGGTTGCCGGCATGGAAGGCGCTTTGCCAAGCGTGGTAGGTGGCATAGTGGACAAACCGGTTATCGCTGTCCCCACAAGTGTTGGTTACGGGGCTAATTTCGGGGGACTTTCCGCGTTACTGGGCATGCTTACGAGCTGCGCAAGCGGAACAAGTGTTGTGAATATAGACAACGGGTTCGGTGCCGGCTTCCTGGCCAGCATGATCAATAAACTCTGATGATCCTTACAACTTCATACCTCCCGCCTGTTCAATATATAAGCAAGTTTGTTTCAGGTTCACCGTTAATTGAGATACACGAAAATTACCAGAAACAGTCATATCGTAACCGTTGTTGCATATATGGTGCAAACGGTGTACAGTCGCTTGTGATTCCTGTTAAGAAGACTCATTTTCAGAAAATGCCTATTGGTGAAGTTGAAATTGATTATGCCACCAACTGGCAGAGGGTTCACTGCAAAGCCATTGAATCGGCGTACAGGCTTTCTCCTTTTTATGAGTATTATGCTGATGAGCTAGAAACGGTGATTCAGCAGCCCACCGTCAGGCTTATTGAGCTGAACACGCAACTGTTGAAGTTACTGTTCAGTTGGATCGGTTTAACCACGCCGGTTAAATTTACTGAAGACTGGACTCCTGTTACCGACCCGGATTACAGGAAGATCATACAGCCCAAATCAGATCTGAGGGATGAAAGTTTTCATCCGGTACCTTACCAGCAGGCCTTCAGTGAAAGATATGGTTTCCGGCCCAACTTAAGCATCATTGATCTCCTCTTTAACGAAGGTCCGGAAACCCTTTCAATACTTCAAAAATGTTTTCCCGCTAAATCCCGCTAATATCAAGCATTTTAGCACACATATTCTGTCGCGCTCTGTTCCTGCCCAGCTCCGTTAGGAGCGGTATTATGGTAGATAATAGATTCATGAATCCCCAAAAGCTCCGTTAGGAGCGGTATTATGGTAAATAACTCCTTGCTTAAACCTGCGGTTTAAGCCTCATATATGCCCGGAAATAAAATCGCAACCATAAAACTATGCCGTAATGACATATGCAAACTAATTTTCCAGCCATAATGTCCGGTTTTTCAGTTGGCACTGAATTTGAAAATTGGTTAATCAGAAAATCAATGTATAACCAATAAAATTTAGAGATATGGCTTACTTAACTTTTTACAACCCGTACAACCTGGCAAACCGTGATGAAAAATGCAATTGTGTTCCTGCTTCCAATGTATTTGAAGGTGAAACCGAATTCAGGATTGAGATGGCTCTGCCGGGCGTAAATAAAGAAGATATTCATATTAAATATGAAAACGGACTGTTACGTGTAAGTGTGGAAGGCAAAAATGAAAACGGTGAAAATTATAAAAGCCGTGAATTTGACTACTACGGTAGTGAAAGAGTTTTTCGTACCGGTGAAAGAGTGAATACTGACAACATCGCTGCAAAATATGAAAACGGCGTACTGTTCCTCACTCTTCCTAAGAAAGAAGCTTACATTAAAAAGCCGGCTTACGAAATTGCAGTTAACTAAAAAAATTCAACCCTTTCCACCCTGTCGAGGTGGGTACACCTCGACAGGGTGGTTTGACCACCCTGTCGGGGTATACCCACCCCGTCGGGGTGGTAATTTTCGTTCACTCCACTACTAAATAACTTCCGCCATTATAGGGTTCAAGTGAACCGATTTCGATGAAATTATTCCGGCGGGCAAAATTTTCAAATGCAGGATCGGGATCGGCTGCAATGAGCAAGCCTCCGCTGGTTTGAGGATCAGCAAGGATCAGTTTCTGAAATTCGGTCAATTCGCCGATTTTATGCCCGTTGCTTTTCCAGTTGCGGTAGGTCCCTCCCGGTATGCAGTTTTTCTCTATGTAATACTGTGTTTTTTGAAGAACAGGAATGCTGCTAAACCGAACAACGGCTTTCAGGTTGCTTCCTTCACACATTTCAAGCAGGTGGCCCGATAAACCGAAACCGGTAACATCTGTCATGGCCTTCACGTTTGACATTTTGCCCAGTTCATATCCGGCATCATTTAGCCTGGTCATCCATGAAACCGAGGCAAGATAGTCGTCCTGATCCAGTATTCCCTTTTTAGCCGCAGTACTGTATATACCTATACCTAAAGGCTTTGTCAGGTATAACTTATTGCCATCCCCGGCTGTATTATTTCTTTTTATATTTTCCTTTTCAACGATACCGGTTACCGCAAGTCCGAACACAGGATCGGAAATATCAATACTGTGACCGCCGGCTAAAGGAATGCCGGTCGCTTTACATGCCTCCGATGCCCCTTCAATGACCCTTGAAGCAACCGATGCAGGTAGTTTTGCCAACGGCCATCCGAGAATTGATATGGCCATCAACGGTTTTCCGCCCATGGCATATATATCGCTTATGGCATTCGTTGCTGCTATTCTTCCAAAATCCCAGGGATCATCTGTAATCGGCGTAAAGAAATCTGTCGTACTGATTACAGCGGTTCCATTGCCCATATCCATTACAGCAGCATCATCACTTGTATCACAACCTACAAGTAATGTTCCGAATGAAGATGATTCAGGAACCCTTTTAATGATCTCCTTAAGATCAGCCGGTGAAATTTTGCAGCCACAACCGGCGCCCGGACTGAATTGGGTTAGTCGTATTTCGTTCATATGTAAAAATATTATGTTCCAATAGTATTCATAATGCTGTCGGCTATATCTTCAGCGGAAAATGTGTTGATTGTCATTACATGAGCTTCCTTTCTTTGATGCTGGCTCATACTTCTGCTGTAAATTTTATCGTAGTACTTCAAAACAATAGCAATGGCATCGGCCAGATTATTCGATTTGATCATTTCAATTGCCCTGTCTGCTTTTTCTTTCCCGAGCCTCTTTTCGAGTTTTCTCACACCGTCTACCAACTGAGTTGTATCCCCTCCTGTATAATTGTCGAGCAACATTTCTATCCTGGCTTCCACGCTGACTTCAAGGTTAATAAAACGTGCCACTGACATCTGATCATATAAATCACGCGGAATAAAAACTTTTCCGATGGCAAGGCTCTCGTCTTCGATAAATACGGGCTTTTGATAATCGAGCTTGTATAATCCGGCAAACAATTCGTTTTCAAATTGCTCCGATGAAGGTTGTTCAGGCATATTTACGGAACCGAAAACGGATCCTTTATGACGGGCGAGTCTTTCAAGATGAATAACCTGCGCCCCATTACTTTCAAGCGATTCAAGAACTGCTGTCTTGCCACTGCCTGTCATACCTCCGATTACTACCAGGTTTAAATTCTTCCTGAAATAGTCAAGGACATACTTCCTGAATGTTTTATAACCGCCGGTTAATATGCTTGTCCTGATACCCACTGTATTCATGAGCCATGCCATGCTGTTGCTGCGCATTCCACCGCGCCAGCAATACATCAAGGCTTCTCCGCCCGGAGCAATCCGGCTTCCGGCTAATGCATAATCTTTCATCCTGGGTCCGATATACTCGAGCCCTTTCACCATTGCTTCCTTTGAGCCTTTTTGCAGATAGAGTGTACCGATTACCGATCTTTCTTCATTACTGAAAAGCGGCATGCTTACAGCTCCGGGGAAATGAGCATGATGATATTCTGCAGGCGACCGTACATCAATCACAGGTAATCGTGCCGATAACAAAAGAAATGGTTCAATATTCAAACTTAAATCACTCATTTTGCGTAAAACAAGAATCATAAAGATATCTATTCACAACAAAAAACATACTGCATCCTGACATATCCTGGATAAATTCCGCCGCTGATGAGGTTTATTACTATATTGTTGGTTTTTCTGGTGGGTTCTTGGCGACTATTCGGGCAACCTCCTGCTTTAAGCGTAAAGTATTTTGATAAGTCGGATGGACTTACCAATTCTAATATCAATTTTGTTGCACAGGATTCAACTGGTTTCATTTGGGTTGCCACACTTGACGGGCTTTTCAAATATGACGGCTACAGATTTACCGTATACAGGCATATAAGAGATGACAGTACTTCACTCACAGGTAATACAGTTAATTACCTTTTTGCTGATAATAAAAACCGTTTATGGGTTTCCACATCCGCCGGTCTTTGCTGGTATAACAGGGAAAAGGACAATTTTGTATATGTTGCAGGCCGGCGAGATGTTAATCCGCTGGCATCCTACGATTTTAAGAGGATTACAACCGATGCAGAGGGTAATATCCTTACACGCAATCAAAACCAGATCTTCCGATATAATGAAAAAAGCAAAATACTTGAACAGGTATTTGAATCAGGGGATGCAGGCATAAACGATTTTATGATTGATAATAAAAACAGGCTCTGGATTAGTTTGTCATCTAATAAAGGCCTGGTAAAAACAACAATAGGAAAAACCGGCCGGGACACTATTTTGAAAAATATCAATATAGCAAGTCTGGCCATGCAGGATAATGAGTTATGGATGGCTTGCATGGGCGGCGGAATTCAGAAAATGGACATTTCAAGCAATAAGGTCATACGGTTTCCTTTCAAAAGTTATGATGAATCACTTGCCCTTTTTATCACAATTGACCAACATCACCGGATCTGGACTATAGATTATACAGGCCTCAAGATTTTTCAGCCTGAATATGGTGATTTCTTAGGTTATTACCCGGTTTCCGGCGATGAAACAAGTATAAAATCGAATGTCTATGGCATTTTCCCTGACCGACAGGGTAATTACTGGATTTACCATCGACCCGGAGGCCTTGGAATCAGTATGAATCTGAAAGGTTTCCAGCACTATGACAACAATTTAAACAAATCCTGGCACACATCAAATCCAAAGGTCAATGCAGTGAATGAGGAAACTAACGGAAACCTGTGGATGGGCTATCATGAAGGCGGTGTGGATGTATTCGATTGGAGTGCTGATAAAATCCGCTCCTACAAACATCATGACAATGATAAAAAAAGCATTGGCAAAGGATCGGTAAACTGTATTTTTCGCGATAGCCAGGGCACCATGTGGATAGGTTCTTACAACGGGGGTCTCCAGAGATATGAAAAGGATAAGGACAATTTCACATCGTTCATGAACGATCCATTGAATCCGTCATCACCGGCAGGAAATGATATCCGATCAATCGATGAAGATCAGGAGGGAAACCTTTGGCTGGCGGTGCATGGTAAAGGAGTTGATAAATTCGACCGGAAGAATAACCGGTTCATACATTTTAACAATGCTGATAACCAACTTTCCAATGATTGGCCTTTCAGCATTGTTGTTGATCATAATGACAATATATGGGTGGCCACCGCGTGGGGTCTCAATTTGCTCAAAAAAGGAGAACAAAAATTTCAAAATTATCTTTCTAGCGTAAAAGACACAACAACCCTGACATCGGAATTAGTTACTTCTGTTTATGAAGATGATCAGCATATTATATGGGCGGGAACATCAAACGGACTTAACCGGTATAACGCCGGCTCCAATAATTTTACAAGGTTCCAGGGACTTTTTGAAAACGATTATGTAACGGGAATAACCAGTACAGACAGCACCATATGGGTCTGTACATTATCGGGAATATCAAGTCTTACTTCAGGGAATGAGGTGCACAATTTTAATACCTCTGACGGATTGCAATCCTCCGAATTTTCGTTTCAGAAGGTTTACAGGAATAACACGAACCAGCTTTATTTCGGTGGTATGCATGGAATTGATATGTTTAATCCCTATAGAATCAAATTAAATACAATACCTCCTGCAGTGGTTATTACAGGTATCCAGGTATATAATAAATTCCTGACTCCTTTTAACACGGATGAATTAAAAAAGCAAATTACCTATACCAGTAAGATCAGGCTGAAATATACTGATAAGGTTATTTCTTTCACATTTGCGGCCTTGAACTTTATAAATCCTGAAGAGAATATGTACGCTTACCGGATGAAGGGATTTGAAAACACCTGGCATACCGGAATTTCACGATATGCAACCTACACAAACCTCGATCCCGGAAAATATACACTTCAAGTCAGGGCCTGCAATAATGATGGAATATGGAATACTGTTGGTACAGAACTTGAACTGATGATAATGCCTCCGTGGTACAGAACCGTATGGTTCAGAATCTTCCTGGTTCTGGCCATATTCGGAGCTGTTTTGCTTTATGTAAGCAAAAGAACGGCAAACCTTCACAAACAGAGAGTGCTTCTTGAAAAGGCTGTAAAGGAAAAGACTGCCGAACTAAATTTACAGGCTGATCATTTGCTTGAAGTGAATAAAGAATTGCAAAGGTACAATAACACAAAAGACCGGTTGTTTTCACTGATTTCACATGATCTTGTCAGTCCTTTTAACACAATTATCGGATTTTCAGAAGTACTAAAGGAAAACTACAATCAACTGACCGAAAAGGAAAAGATCACCTATATACGGATGATCCATGAATCGTCACGCAAAGTTTTCCTTTTGCTCAACAATCTCCTTGTCTGGTCCCGATCGCAGACAAATCAGATTAAGTGCAACCCGGAAATGGTGAAACTGCAAAGTATTATCCAGGAAGTGGTTGAATTAAATAAAGAGCCTTTAAATGTAAAGAATATAAAGGCTAATGTAGGTTGCGATGATGATCTTGCCGTTATAGCCGATATTGAAATGCTCAAAACCATTGTCCGCAACCTTTTCAATAATGCGCTGAAGTTCAGTTTCAGGGATGGGACTATATCCATTACAGCTACTCCTAACCACAAATCCGTTTCTGTATCCTTCATTGATTCAGGCCCGGGTATGAATCAGGATAAAATCGATGAAATACTTTCCGAAACTATCATCCATTCCGAATACGGAACAAATGGTGAAACAGGTACCGGTTTAGGATTATCCTTGTGTAAAGAATTTATCAAAACCAATAAAGGAGAGTTCTTCATTTTAAGCGAACCCGGTAAAGGAAGCACCTTTACTTTCACCCTACCTTCGGCATAAAGAAATTGGCTAATTTTATGGTTTGATGTTTGAGGTTTGATGATATTATTCAAACATCAAACTTCAAACTATAAACTTTATCCATATGCGATTAAAGTGCCTGGTTTTCTTTTTTCTTTATATGGGTTTTGAGCCGTTGATTATTGCCCAGCCTGATGACAGTGCAAAAAGATTTTCTGCGGGTTTCTCTTACACCGGCGATGTTGTCAGCAATCTGGCAGGCGGTATCAGCCAGGGATCAACCTACCTGGGCATTGTAAACCTGAAACTTCAACTGAGGATCGGTAAAAGGGGATTCTTTTTTATTAATGCAGCCAATACCCATGGCGGTGAGCCATCAGTTACTCTCACAGGCGATTACCAGGTTTTTTCCAATATTGAAGCCGGAAATCATACTTATCTGCAGGAATTGTGGTTTAAGCAAAGCTGGGAACATACGGATCTTTGCATGGGCTTGCAGGATTTAAATGTTAATATTGCAAATATCCCTGCTGCCTCCATATTTCTCAACAGTTCGTTCGGCATTCTGCCCACAGTTTCCACGAACGTTCCGGCACCTATATTCCCGCTCACCTCAATGGGAATCTTCGCCAAAACGGACATCAGCCCTTCTTTATCTTTACTGGGGGCGGTTTTTGACGGCGAACCCACCGATTTTGAAAAGAACCCCCATAACCTGAAATGGGATTTCACCCGGAAAGATGGATTTTTGTTCTTTCTTGAACTCCAGAAATCATTTTTCGCTGAAAATTTGCCTTTACTGCTGAAAGCGGGAGTTTATCGTCATCAGCATTTCTTTGATGATGATTACAATTTATTTGATAGCAACTCCGTGCATAGGAATAATTACGGAATCTACCTGCTTGGAGAAAAAGATATCTGGCACAATCAACAGCGATCGGTTAAGATGTTCCTCCAGTTAGGTCTTAGCCCTGAACACTTTAATCCCTGCAGACTTTATGGTGGATATGGTATCAATGTGAGCGGACTTTTTTTCAGGAACGGAACCGATAATGCCGGAATTGCCCTGGCTTATGGAGTTGTGAAAGGTTTCCCGGGCAATGAACTTGCAATTGAATCTACCTGGCAACTTCCAGTATTTTCTCACTTTTTTATACAACCCGATATGCAGTATATAATTAATCCTGCCGGAACAGGGGCAAAATTAAGCAACTGCCTTGCAGCCACATTGAGGTTCGGATTAATATTTCCCTGATTTACTATAACTGTTGGTTATTTTTGCCGTACAACCGGTGTTAAGTTAATGAATATGACAAATTTTGAAATCTGGAGCCTTATTATTCAGGCACTGACATCGTTATTACTGCTGACTATTATTCTTATAGCTCTTTTTGGAAAGACAATAACGGAAAAATTATTTCCCGGCCGCATCAACATTGAAATCCTTGATAAAAACGGCGAACTTACCATTCTTGACAACGGACACCGTGTGATTTATTATCACCTGAGGGTTATCAACACAGGAAAAATTATAATAAAGAATTGCAGGATCTTTCTTTCGAAAATTTCAAAGCTTGAAAACGGGGAGTTTATCAATGTGCCGTTCTCAGTCCCTCCGCGTTATGTATGGTCACCGGCTGAAACATCACCAGAAGGCGTCGATATTGTGACTGAAAGGATAGCTGATTTTGGTTACGTAATTGACAGCTCAACTGAATTCAAGCCTACTGTTACACCCATATTGAACTCGTTCAAAGGGAACCTGAAACATGAAGAAACATTCCGGTATTTTATTGAAGTGATCTCTGAAAATTATCATTCTAAAAAGCTTATTGCCATTGAGGTTACATGGGACGGTATATGGCCGAATGATTTAACTGAAATGTGTGATCACCTGGTTATAAAGAAGGTGAGAAGTGAGAAATGAGAGGAGAGAGGTGAGTAAGTCTCTCCTCTCACCTCTCTCCTTTCTCCTCTGATGAAGCTATTTCTGAAGCTTCACGAGTGCCTTAAACAACGCCTTATTCTGCGAAACCTTGGCGTCATTGCCATACACACAATAAACCTGTTTATCAATGATCTTGCTGATGTCAGCACTCATTCCCTTTATATCAGCTGCTGAAGTTGCAAGAACAGCATCCCTGTCGGCCTGCAATTCTTCCTTAGTTACCTGCTCAAAGAACCATCTGAACGCCTGATCGCCTTTCTGTGACGGGGTAAGCGGATAATCAAGGTCGGCAATTGTACCGATAATATACCGAGTCATGGCCGTTGAATCAGCATTAAAATTCGAAAGATAATTAACTGTACCCTTAAAATTATTCAGGGTTTCCGACAAGTTTGGATCACGATAGGATGCAAAAGTTACCGTACCATTTTTACTGATACTGCTGAAACCACCGTACGCACCGCCGACTACCCTCACCTGGGTCTGAAGCCAGTCAGTTGACATGATCTGATTCAGCACATACCACTTGCCGTTCCAGGGTAGTCCGAGTTTTTCATAATCAAATCCCTGTAAAACATACTGAACTTTAGAAGCAGTAAGAATACCTTCGTTCATTTCCTTTGGTTCGAGTTTCCAGTTATTGCATGAAACAGGATTATCGGACAACATTTTTGAGAAGGTTTCGAACTTTGCTGAATACTGTTTGAAATCCTCTTTGTCACAGGTTACTCCACCAATCATATTGGCTTTTGTAAACAGCAGATTGTAGGCTTCTTTCAGATTCCTTATAATTTCATCTGATTTTTCATTGTAATTGCGGCTTAAATCAGTTACAAACCAGTAGTAATCGAGTCCTCTTGTTTTCTCGGCAAACACGCCGTGCCTTGAACAATATGACTCAAGACGGGTAGCAGCAATACCATATCCGTTCTGGTTAACATTGGATTCAAGTTGCGACTGCAGACGTTTCAGCAGTTCACCCAAACGATCCTTGTTATCCAGGTTGGTTTTTGTAAGAATATCACCGAGTAACACAAGAGAAGTATCCAGTTTATCCGGAGTTGTTTTTATATTGATCTTCATATACGGCTGAAGACTGTTATCATCGTGCTTCGGCATATATGACGCCAGTGAAGCACTATAACCGCCAGTATTGATATTCAAGGCGTTATCAAGCTGTCCATAGGTGTAATTGGCTGCATCCATTTTTCCAAGAAGCTGGGTGAGCAGAACGGCATAAGGCAGCTTGTCCTCGGTAAGGACTTCTAAATTGAACCAGTAATTCATGTAGATGACACCATTTGTGAACACGTCAAAATATACATGGGGCACCGTACCTACTTTATCATACACCGGCTCATACCAGGTAGCTTCTTTTTTAATATCTGCAAGTTTGAGCATGGGAATAGTGGCAACAGCTTCGGGACTGTCTTCTTTTTTCTGGAAGGCAATGAGGTTCTGAGTACCAGAAACAACTGAATCAAGCACGGCATCCGTCATTTTCTTTTTAGCCTCTGCTAATTCGTCTGTTATTTTATTTGAAATTTCCTGTTCCAGTCCCTGTTTTGGTTTGAGGGTGAGAATAAGGCCATATTTATTATCGATCAGTTCTTTCTGAATCATATCCTCCAGAAGAGTTCCTGTGAGGGATTGCTTAACAACAGCAAGCGTTTTTTCATATTCAAGCGGAGCAAACGGATCACCGGTATACATCCATGAATTGAGCAACCTCATATCATAAGTCAGGCCTTTTTGTGCATCATTGCCTTCACGCAGTCTGAATTCCATGCGATTGATGGCGCCTTTCAGAGTTTCCCTGTCTATTTTTTCAGTAACCACTTTTTTAAGTGTATTCGTCACCACTTCGCGGAATTTATCCTTATCGGCAGGATCTGCGTTCTGCACCACAATGGAAAAAATATTCTGCAGCAGGGTATTGTTTGAAGAATATACATCGCTGCCAATACCTGCTTCCTGCAAGGCTTTCCGAATAGGGGCTGATTCCTGGTCAACAAGCACGCTACCCAGGAGTTCAAGGCAACTGTTGGTTACAGGATCAGCACCTGAACCCACCACCCAGTTCATAGCAAGGTACGTTTGTTTTTCTAAGGGAGCGCCTTCGATTACTGAATAATCGGCTGTCAGATCCTTTATTTCAGTGAAAGGAGCATTCGGCTGAGTCTTTGCAGGAGGTTCGGTCTTATCATAATTCTGCAGGTATTCCTTGTCGATGAATTCAAGTTCCCTGGCCAGGTCAGCATCTCCATACAGGAATATGTAGCTGTTTGAAGGATGATAATTCTTTTTATGAAAGGCAATAAAATCTTCGTAGGTAAGAGAGGGAATTGCTGTAGGGTACCCGCCCGAAGAAAAACGGTAACCATTGTCAGGGAACAGGTTCTTCTGTATCTGGTACCACATTTCGCGCTCCGCATTTGAAAATGCACCTTTCATTTCATTGTAAACAACACCTTTATATTGAAGCGGTGAATTCTTATCGGTCAGCTCATAATGCCATCCTTCCTGCATGAATATCCGCTTTTCAGTATAAATGAGCGGATTGAACACGGCATCAAGATATACATGCATAAGGTTGAAGTAATCTTTGTCATTCATGCTGGCGACCGGGTAAACCGTAAAATCATCAGCGGTCATGGCATTCAGGAAGGTATTCAGCGATCCTTTCAACAGTATGTCAAAGGGGCTCTTCACAGGAAAATTCTTTGAACCGTTAAGGACAGAATGTTCCATAATATGCGGCGTTCCGCCATCACTAACCGGGATAGTGCTGAATGCAATGCTGAACGTCTTGTTGGGATCGTCGGCGGCTATTTTTAACACATGAGCACCGCTTTTTATATGCTCAAAAAGATAGCAGTCAGCATTTACTTCCTTCACAAATTTCTTCTCCACAAGGCGGTAGCCGGGATAAGAGGCTTCTTTACACGATGATAGCATCAAGGGTACGATTAAAAGTGTTAATACAATACGGTAAACAAAAGTGGGTCTCATAAGTGCGATAGTTTTAGATTATTGAGAGGATTCGCTAATGTATAAAGAAAAACTTTTGGAAAATCTGACCGGTGTTGGTATTTTTATATCATAAAAAGAAAAATAAATGAAATTCCTTATCCTCTTAAGCACTTTATTTCTGGTGCATTTTACAACCTATGCCGATAAAGGCATTCCCGAAGACGGTACCGGAGCTTATTCTACCGGAAAATACAGAAATCTATTCCTTGAAAATGGCCATTCGCAGAAAGAAATTGATACTAAAGTTGAAACTGCCTTTCAACAAATGTTTCATGGTGATACAGCACAGGCTTTATATTTCGGGGCAGGTTCGAATCAAAACGGAAAAATGGCTTACCTGTGCGATGTGTTGCATAACGACGTCCGCAGCGAAGGTATGTCTTACGGTATGATGATCTGCGTTCAGCTTGATAAAAAAGAGGAATTCAATGCCCTCTGGAACTGGGCCGTTTCACATATGTATATTTCTTCGCCCGAGCATCCATGCGAAGGCTATTTCGCCTGGTCGATGAAAAGGGATGGAACTCCGAATGCAGAAACACCTGCACCCGACGGTGAGGAATATTTTGTAATGTCGCTCTATTTTGCCCATCATCGCTGGGGAAGCGGAGAGGGAATATACAACTATAAGGAATGGGCTGACCGTATTCTCACCACAATGCGCCATCACCCGGTTAAGAAAGGCAAAGCCGGAAGGATGATGACAGTCGTTGGACCGATGGTAAATGAAAAAGCCGGTATGATCCTCTTTGTGCCGGATGGCGGTAATGACTTTACAGATCCATCCTATCATTTGCCTGCCTTTTATGAATTATGGGCCAGATGGGGTCCGGTGGCCGACCGGAATTTCTGGGCTGCAGCAGCAGATACAAGCAGGAAATTCTTTAACAGGGCCTGTGACAGGCAAACCGGACTTTCATCGGATTATGCCAATTTTAATGGAAGCCCGAAAATCGTGGCCTGGAACCCGAATGCTCACAATTTCGCATATGACTCATGGAGAACTGCTGTAAACTGGTCGGTCGACTGGTCATGGTGGCAGAAAGATCCGAATGAAAAGATACTGGCTAACCGGATTCAGTCTTTCTTCGCCTCTTTTGGTGTAACCAAATACGGGTCATTGTTCAAAACCACCGGGGAAGTAATAGCTCCCTGGCACCGGGCAGGACTGATTTCAGCGAATGCATCGGTAAGCCTGGCCGCTGATCATTCCGTTGCAAAGGATTTTGTTGAAGATTTCTGGAATACACCCCTTCCGCAGAATTTCGGCGACCGTTATTATGACGGTACATTGTATATGCTTAACCTGTTGCACTGCTCAGGTAAGTTCAGGATTTGGAAGTGAGTTTGATCGTCATTGCGAGGAGCCAGACAGAATATTGATTATTATCAAAAGTTTTGTCGACGAAGCAATCTGCCCGCACAGGAATTTCTCCGAAAAGGGTACCAATGGAATTAACGACGAAGCAATCCATCGCTTTTTACAGGGCCCTGCCTGTTTTGGCAGATTGCTTCGTCGCAATTACTTACTTCTATAATCATTTAACTATTTAGCTCCTCGCAATGACGGGCTATCCACCACCACAAACCCCGCAGGCAGCGGGCCATGGTTTCCAACGGCCGCCATGCACCCGAGCTCTTCGTCGGTGAAGGTTCCGGTAATTACGCAATTCCCGCCGGTTATGGGTTCCCTGAGCACAGGATCATAAATCACTTTACCATCCATCACCACGGCGATTTTCCGGTTTACATTCCGCTTTGTAACCTCCGCCCATTTATTAACTGATCCCGGTTTAAACTGAATGGACAACCCGTTTTCATCACCATTTTTAAGTAAAACCATCCTGTCAATATCTGCCTGTATCATAACCGGTGTATCATTCGCCCTGAATTCTATGGCTCCCTGGCGGGTAACAAGATATTCAGCAATTTTAAGGTTTGCCGAAGATTGTAATGTAATCTGAATTTGCATGGTTCCTTTCAAATCAACCTGCACAGGCTTCATACCTGCTTCGGCCAGGCGATCGGCCATAATTACTGCTGCTTTACCCAGATCTGAAGCAGAAATGGAAGGGTCGGACGATTGCACAACAATCTGAACATAATCAGCTGCTGTAAGCTTGTTCAAAGGAAGTAACTCAATAATAAATATTGCCAGTATAAAATAGATTATTGCTTTCATTGTAATTGATTTAAATTAAAATAATTGTGATCCCATGTAGAGACGCGATTCATCGCGTCTCATTATCAAATACATCATCTGGAGACGGGATTCATCGCATCTGTTCAATTGCAGACCTTGTGCAGATTGCATACCATCTGCATTGCATGCGATGCAATATCTTAACTTAAATCCGGATCATCCGGGGAAACCGGACAAACAGACCTTATACAGGGTAATATTGTTTTCTGTATAAAGGAACGATAGTGAAGGGTCTTTAATAAAATATCATTCCGCCTGCTGTCCTGCAAAGATCTGTTAAACAGGCAATTAATGTGATTTTCTGAAAAAAAAACAGGGACAGCAACAGGGATCTGCACATTTATTAAGGCGTAATGGGCAGCTAAACTCACATTTTGCTGCAATCTGTCGGCATTAATATGAATAGAAGTGCTGACAGATTCCTGTTCAATGCATTTACTGTGATTGCTGAAGCAAACAAAAGCCATGCAAAACAAACCGAATAACATGATGAATCCGGTTCTGATTTTATGGCCTTCGCTTTGTTTCATAGTATGCAATAGATAACTGTAAAGATATACAATTTCTCGAAATCATGCTTTATCTTAATTGATAACCAGCGATATAAAAATCGGTAACGCCAATCAAAGGATCAAAGATTTCGGAACTGGTAAGTCCAATATGAGTTATTATGCCTGAATCATGCAGAATCACACTTTTTCCTGAACTGTTCATTTCGCCATAAATATCGGTAACCGTATGCTCCCACAAAAAAGTTCCATCCTTTTTAAATGCCCTGATGAAACCCTGGGCCGGTGCAAGATGCTGTAAACCGCTTACAAGAACAAGATCGGGAAATTTACTATTTGCAGCGATGCAGCGGGCGCCATCATGGAGGTTGGTTCCGAATTGGCTCTTCCAGATTATTTCACCTGTCTGTTTCATTTTTAACAGAAAGGCATCGCCTTCTCCCAGTTGTTCAGCTCCGAGGTTATCTGAAGTGGAACCACAAACATACATTCCGTCGGCCTCAGCCAGTATATTCATGGCAATATCAAATCCAGGTGTTCCGAACTGATGCGAAATCAGGGGATTTCCCGAAAGATCGAATTCACTTGTAAAGCAATCAATGAAACCGGCATTCTTACCCCCCAAATCGCCCCATGTATTACCACAAATAAATATGGTATTATCAAAAAGCGAAATACTTGTTGCAAAATCATCGGCATCCGTACCAAATTGCTTTATAAAAATAATTTCACCACTCTTATTCAGTTTCATTAAAAAACAATCTGATTTGCCCGGGTTATTTTTCCCAAATGCTCCTGATGTGGTTCCGGTAACATAAATAAATTCTCCTTCAGCAACCACCGACTGACCTACATCGGTGCTGTCAGTACCGCATTGCACAGTCCATAATAGATGACCTTCACTACTGAATTTGGTAACAAACACATCTTCACGGCCTCTGTTTACACCATTAAGGTTTCCAGTTGTGGATCCGGTAACGTAAATATCACCGGTCGGATCAATTGCACACCATTGTTCGTCTTCATCTCCGGACGAACCAAATTGCCTTTGCCATACTAAATTGCCTTCACCATCAACCTTTACAATAAAAGCATCATTTTTACCGCGGTTAGCACCGTTGAAACTACCGGAAGTCTTGCCCCCGATATAAAGATAGCCGCAATTATCCGCAACATGGTTCATAACATATTCTTCCTGGCTGGTCCCGAATTGCTTTCCCCATACAAAATCTGGTTGTGCATGAAGTGAAAGTGGAATTAAAGTGAATGAGGTGATGATAAGTGCCTGAAATCTCATAATATGAAAGTTTTAAAAATGATAATAGTGGTAAAATAATAAAAGTAACCAGCATATGGATGCATAACGCCGGTAGATTCCATAATTTTTCATACCGAACAGTATTCCGGGGTGTTTAGTAGCCCCGGCCTTCAGACCGGGGCTATTTACGGCATGAGGCACGCCCTATTAAAAAAATCCCGGATTGATAATCAATCCGGGATCCGGGTTTTAGAAAAGCTCCAAAATCAGCAAAAGGCACCCTAAAAAGGCTCTTGTAAAATTTCAAATAACATCCGGATGCAGTCGACTGAAATACCTGCCGTGTATTTTCATACTTTTTCAGCCGTTTGCATCCGGATTATAAATTACACATGAACGAAGGGTTTATTAACGGGTATATCGCCTGATTCCATTTTACGCTTAAATTCCTTCAGGTCCTGTTTAACAACCCTTTTAAATACCGGATTTAAAAACCCTGCAATGATTTTACCGAGTTCGGTTTGTGCAGGCGTATAATTAATCCATACCTTCAATTCGGTACCTCTGTTATCCGGAGCATCAAAAAATTCTATGGTTCCGCTATTCTCAATGTCAGCCGATTCAAGCGACTGCCATGAAATCCTCTGATCAGGAATTTCTTCCGTGATCTGTGCATTCCAGTTGAATTTCTGATCATTGAACATAGCTTCCCAATGGTATTGCTTATCATTTATCTTCTGAACGCTGTGAATGTGCGTCATTATATTCGGAAGATTTTCAAGATTCCTCCAGTAGTTATATACTTCGGATTTATCCCGCATTATGGTGATATTCTTTTTAAACACAAACGGTCTTGCACCTTCTGCAGTGTTTCTGCCTACATAGGCGTTAATCGGACAATATCCCGAAGCGCCCCTGTATACAAGGTATGCAGCCGGCAGCATCAACGACCAACCGCCGCGTAAAAACCTTCGTGTGGCGGATATTCCTAATAACACACCCAATGCAGATGAAATAATCCGTTCCGTTCTGCCTACATTTTGTTCCGGAACCGGAACGTTAAAGGCGTTTTTTGCTTTGTTCAATATTTGTGCAGTCTCCATAATTTACTAGTCTTTATTTGCCCTCACGAAAAAACTATGCCAAATACCAGGTCCATCCTGTTTAAATAAAATCAAATGCCATTCCGCTTGAAAATGAGAGCATTTAAAAGAGTTCAGCAGATAACATCCATATGGTCTTAAGTTTCAGGAAATATTTTGAGAAATTTTAACCCCATGTTGACCTTTACATTCTACATTGGCTTTTAAACCTCTGCTTTGCTGAAATGTTGAATTAAAAAAGCAGAACCTATGAAGAGGATACTAATATTATTGATAGTGCTTACTGAAGGTCTGAATGGTTCGTGTCAATTCCTTACCCGTTCTGTGCGAATTGCAGTTTCCTATCCAATTACAACGGGTGATAATTTCATGAACAGTAATTTATTAGGAGGGAAAGGATATTCAGGTATAATTGATGCCGAAATTGAGTATGATCTTTTTAAGGCAGGCAGTACAGCAGGAGGCATTGATTTTAATATATCCATACTTAAGCTTAAGGAATCAGAAATTACAGCTTCAGGGTATATTCCTGGAATATTCGTTCAACAGGAATTCAGTGTGGGGAAAATGAGCCTGATTCCCCAGGCAGGAGCAGGCTATTCACGCTGGAGGTACAAAGGACCTGACCTGGAAATCGAGGACCAGTACGGAAATATTATCCATATTGAAAACAAGAAAGCTTCAAACGGTTATAATTTCCAGGGATCTCTCCGCATTGCCAGCCGTAATGGCCGGCCTGTAAACTGGTTTCTGCAGTTTAAATATGAATTCACACGGCTTGAAAAGCCATCCGGCGGTGAGCTGAACAGTAACTTTAACCGGAATTTCAGCATTCTTTACCCGGGTGCAGGAATAAGCTGGCAGTTTTAATCATTTTCCGGCTACATAATTATTTGTGCTTTCAAAAATTTTGTCGGCCGATTTAGCAACGAAACCTCCAAATACATTGCCGTCAGGTTGCCTGTAACGCTGAGCGAATTCATAATAACAACACGGTATATTGTAATCGCCTTCGGAGAAATGAATGGTCACAACATCAGCCAGTGTACTCGACTGCCTGAGCATATCCTGTTCGGTTCCTTTAATGGAGCCTCCTGATGTATTCAGCTTAAAGCCGTTATCCATTAAAAGCTGATTAACTTTTTCAATCGAATTGTTTTTATGAAGATCATTCACACTAACCGTGAAATGATTGGCCCTGAAACCAAACACATAAAACCAGGCAGCGTATTCCGACACTTCCCTGAACCTGTTGTAAATATCATAGGAGAGCGGTTCAAATATATTACCTGAAAAAATCAGATCTTCACATCGGGCAAGCTTATTCTCAGCCTGATCCAAAAGCCCTGTTAATGCCTCCTTAACAAATACAGGCATGTCTTCCAGGATAAGCTGGCTGATAAAAATGCGGGGATCTTTGTCGGACAGTTCATAGTGTTTGGCAAAAAGGTGCTTATCTTCAAAAACGTACTCCCCGGCTTCCTTATAACCATTTTTCACAAAGGGTGTGGCTATAATGTCAATGTTTATCCTCGGATCGTTCAGTGTTCTGAAGGCGATATGGTCGTTCACAACGGTTTCGCCTTCATTCTCAAATAATTTATGAATTTTGCCCGCAGAAGGATTCAAACGGGTATAGTCATTCCAAAGGCGGTTAAAAATGGCATTCAGTTCCATCACATTTTGGTTTTCAAATAGTAACAAACCGGTCATAAACATGTTGATCAGGATTGTGGTTTGTTTTGCTTCGGGCGGTATTGATATCTGTTTCGCCTGATTTCATTTGTCAATGCAGCCACCTGTTTCTTCAGCTCTTCTATTTGTTTTGAAGAATCTTTCGATTTCCCGGCATCACGATCAATAAAAAACGTGGCCAGTGTTGCGGTTATATAACCCAGAACCGCCATACTGAAGATCGCTATAACAAGATATAATGCTCTTCCCTCGGGCGTTTTAGGCCAATCGGTTCCCATGTTCATGATGAGCATAGCCGTATGCCATAATGAGCTGCTGTACGATGCAAACGCTTTGTCCTGGTCCTTTTCAAAAGCATATACACCTGCAGCGCCAACAAACATTACGATCAGAGTAAAAACAACCACATATCCAAAGGCCCTGCGTTTCATGATTCCGGCCAGCGCATTCATTCCCCTGTTCAGGCTGCCAAGCACTTTCACAAGACTGATACCCCGGCTTAACCGGATCAGCCGCAAAATCCTGGCAAACCGCAGTATTCTCAATGCAGGAACTATAAGTGAAATTGCAGTTACCACGTTTTTCTTAAGAAAAGCCGTTTTCAGGGGTGAAAGGGTAAAACGGATAACGAAATCAATTATGAAAATGATCCAGATTACAATACCCAGTCCCTTTATCAGCGGAGTTGTTTTATTAAGCAGCTCAAGTATAAGCAGTACAAGCCAAATAATCCCGAGAATCAGAAGCGGTGTATCCGTAAGCCTGCTGATCGTGTTTAGCAACCGCATCCTTTCATCATGAACCTGCTTTTTATGCGGTTTTTTATGATCCCTCATTTCCATGATCAGTTCTTTGCACTCTAACATCGGAGCTAATAGAATGTTGTATCCTGTTCACGGCACACTTTTTGAAAATCCGCCATTTTATAGAAAGATCGGTAAAAACTTAAAAACAGTTATATGCTAGCTATGAATTATCGCGGCCCTTACAGGGTACGCGTTGACCAGAAACCGGTTCCTGAAATTCAACATCCGAATGACGCTATCGTACGCGTAGTCCGCACCTGTATTTGCGGCTCTGATTTGCACCTGTATCACGGACTCGTGCCGGATACACGCGTCGGATCAACATTCGGCCATGAATTCATCGGAATTGTAGAAGAGACAGGAAGTTCAGTAAAAAAGCTCAAAGTGGGCGATGCGGTGATTGTACCATTCAATATTGCATGCGGTTCGTGTGCATTCTGCAGGCAGGAATTATTCGGCAACTGCCATGAGTCAAACCCTGAAGCTACTGCTGTGGGAGGTATCTTTGGGTATTCGCATACTGCAGGAGGATATGACGGAGGACAGGCTGAATATGCCAGGGTGCCGTATGCCGATGTGGGACCGGTTGTCATTCCCAAAGGAATGGATTATGATGATGCCGTTTTGTTAACTGACGTGGTTCCGACCGGTTACCAGGCCGCGGAGATGGGCGGAATAAAACCCGGAGATACTGTGGTTGTTTTCGGTGCGGGCCCTGTGGGTATTATGGCTGCCAAATGTTCATGGCTTTTTGGTGCAGGAAGGGTTATAGTGATTGATCACCTGGATTACCGGCTTGAATTTGTGAAAAATTATGCCCAATGTGAGGCATATAACTTCAAATCGCTGGGCGACGTGGTGATGTTTGTAAAAAAAACAACCTACTGGTTTGGAGCTGATGTATGTATCGACGCAGTGGGTTGTGAAGCAGCCGGAAATGCTATGCAAACAATAACCGGCAGAAAGCTGATGTTACAGGCCGGTTCAGCTACAGCTCTTCACTGGGCCATTAACTCGGTAAAAAAAGGAGGCATCGTATCCATTGTAGGAGTATATGGTCCTACCGATAACCTGATACCTATTGGCAATGTGGTGAATAAAGGTCTGACTATTAGGGCCGACCAGGCCTCGGTTAAAAGGTTACTCCCGAAACTGATCAATCATGTTAAGGAAGGGAGGCTGAACCCGAAGGGTATCATCACACACAGGATACCGCTTCAGGAAATTTCAGATGCCTATCACATTTTTTCAGCCAAGCTCGACCAGTGTATTAAACCAGTTCTATTAGCATCTTAAATAAAGCGATATGAAAAACAACGATATAATTACAGAAAACAGGCAGAATCAGAATAAGCAGGATCAAAACAAGCAGACTCAGAACAAGCAGACTCAGAACAAGCCAGGAAACGAAGGAAACAAAGAGCTTTCGGAAAAAGATAAGCTTGCTCAGAAATATGCCCACATTAAAGGATGGGGCATTGATGCCGATCCCCGGAATGAACCGAATTACCCGATGAAAAAATATACGGGTGATGATCATAACCGGCTTAATTATGAGAAACCGCCCATGCAGGAATCGGACATTGAAGTATTGCATTCCATTGAAAGGCCGGGATTAAGCGCTGTTTACGGTACTTCAGTTCCCCCGTCGGGTTTAAGTGGTTTACTGAGGCGACTGGCTTTCAGATTCAGTGAATCCAGTTATTATCATTGGTTACCGCTGATCCTGGCTGACAGGGTTAATGCCGTTGAAGGAGTATTTCACGATTTGAGCCGTCTCAAAGTTCCCAATGTTTTTGCTGAACTCGGAGGTAAAGCCGAATGGAAGCACAACCGGAAAGGGTTTGCAGCGAAGGTGTTTACCGGCGCAGTCATTACAACGGCAGCGATAATATATTTCTCGAGAAAGAGGAAATTGTCGAAGACCTGATCAAAGATTTCATCTGAAGAGAGGTTGTAGAGACGCACAATTGTGCGTCTCTATGTATTTTCAGACCTTCACCACTATCTTACCCCTCGTTCTTTGTGATTCAATTTGTTCATGTGCCTTTGGCAATTCTTCAAAACGAAAAATGGCCGAAATATGTGATTTAATGCGACCATCGGCTAGCAATGAAGCTATCTGGCGCATATCATCACCGTTTGATTTCACAAGTATCCGGTAAGGAGATATTTTCTTTTCACTGAACCAGCGATTGATTTCATCATCAAAATTGGTTTTAATGCTTACCAGTCGGCCACCGCTTTTTAGCGCCTGTATTGATCTGAGCAGGTGGTTTCTGTCATCGATGGAATCCAGTACTACGTCGGCATCGGTTATTGTCTCTTCAAACCGCTGTTTATTGTAATCGATAAATTCATCAGCGCCGATTCCAAGAACAAAATCACGGTTGGCCCCGGAGGCAGTACCTATAACATAGGCTCCGAAGCTTTTAGCTATCTGCACGGCGTAATGCCCAACTCCGCCTGCAGCGGCGTGGATAAGAACCTTGTCGCCTTTTGTGACACCCGCATTACTAACTAGTGCCTGCCAGGCTGTAAGAGCAGCCAGGGATGCGGCGGCAGCTTCCTCATGCGCAATGTTCGCGGGTTTTTCAGCCAATTGACTTACGGGTGCTGCAACCAGTTCCGCATAAGCCTTACCCTGCCCCGGAAAATTGACCATGCCAAAAACATCTTTGCCTTGCCATTTATGCAATTCATTTCCTGTTTCAACGATTGTTCCGGAGACATCCCATCCGAGGATAATCTCTTTCTGATCTTCTACGGGCTTTAACACCGCCGTCATACGCTGGTTATCCCTTCGGACAGTAGCGTCGATGGGGTTAATTCCGATTGCTTTTACCTGGATCATAACTTCTCCGGGCTTCAGCACAGGATCAGTCACCTCCGACAATATCAGGTTTTCAACTCCCCCGTTTTTTTGCAGTAGTATAGCTTTCATTTGGGTACTTTTTATGAGAACAATTATGGATACAAAATTGATCGAAATTAGATTAATGATTATTTTTATTAAGTTTTATTGAATAAAAGTTAGGTTCTGTTTTAAGAAACTGTGAATATTTTTACCATAATGCCGCTCCTCCGGAGCTTGGTGAGGTGTTAAATTAACTCTCTTCTACCATAATGTCGCTCCTCCGGAGCTGGCAGGTCCGTAGGACCGGCATTATGGTAGTAACCAATGTAATTAATAACCCACCAGGTCCGTAGGACCGGTATTATGGTAGAAACCAATTCGCACAACAACCACCAGGTCCGTAGGACCGGCATTATGGTAGTAACCAATTCGCACAACAACCACCAGGTCCGTAGGACCGGCATTATGGTAATTAACAAATTAAAAACTAAACATCCAAAACCATGGCAAACACTTATACTCAAATAAACGTCCATGCCATCTTCTCAGTAAAAGGCAGGGAAAATCTCCTGAATTCGAACATGCGTAATGAACTCTACGCATATATATCAGGAATATTAAAAAACGAAAAAAATTATTCACTGGCAATTAATGGCTTTTCTGATCATGTTCACATATTTTTTGAATTAAACCCGGTCATTTCAATTTCTGATTTGATAAATACAATAAAAACAAATTCATCAAAATGGGTTAATGAACAAAAATGGTTCCGAGGAAAATTTGCCTGGCAAACAGGTTATGCAGCATTTTCTTATTCGAGATCACAACGTCATAATGTAATTCAATATATCGTCAATCAGGAACAGCATCATCGATTGACTTCATTCAAAGAAGAGTATTTGAAATTGCTTGAAATATTTGAAAAAGAATATGATATGAAATATGTATTTGAATTTTATGATTGAGAATTTAACTATAATGCCTCTCCGATGGAGCTTGTGAGGGGCTAAATAAACATTATTCTACCATAATGCCGCTCCTCCGGAGCTGACAGGACCGGCATTATGGTTGAAACCGATGTAATCATACACAGAATTACTATTTTACCATAATGCCGCTCCGATGGAGCTTGTGAGGTGCTAAATAAACATTATCTACCATAATGCCGCTCCTCCGGAGCTGACAGGTCCGTAGGACCGGCATTATGGTAGAAACCAAATTAATACATATAAAATTGCGTGACAAATTCGACTAAAAATATTTCCTTTGCACTTTCAACCATTTATTACCTGAATGAATAAAATTACGATCCTGCTTATATTCATTTCTTTTTTTTGCACTTCTCTCTCCGCTTTTTCCGAATCAAATGATACCATTCCACGGGTAAGCCATTTTCGGACATCGGTTTCAGCAACCACAAAAGGGATTTCTATGATTCCAACCTTCACCCTTGGTAAACCCGCAGCTCTTATTGAAATGTCAATGGGCCGGAATATTTCCTTTGATCCGCAGTTTCGGATATCGATGGAAGGGAAACCATGGTCTTTTGTATTCTGGTTGCGGTATAAAGTTCCGCTTAAGAGTAAATTTCAGTTTACAGGCGGTATCCATCCTGCCTTTTCATTTAAGCCGGTAAAAGTCACATCCGGCGAAACCACTGAAGAGGTTATGACCGTCAGGCGCTACCTTGCCGGAGAAATCGTTCCCAATTATTTCATTTCAAAAAATACAAGCATCGGAATCTATTACCTATATTCCCATGGCATCGATAAACATGCGGTGAACAACACACACTTCCTTACTATCAACGCCGGCTTTAACCATATCGGAACAGGAACAAACTTTTACCTGAAATTTTACCCCCAGCTATATTATTTAAACACCGCGAATACCTATGGCTATTACTTCACTTATACCCTCACCCTGGCTCATAATAAACTGCCATTCTCTGTTTCATCGCTGATAAACAAAGCCATTGAAACTCACATTAAAGGCAGCGATGATTTTGTATGGAATATCAGCCTCACCTACACGTTCAATAAAAACTATATCCCCAGGCGTGCATAAGGAAGTGCTTTTTCCTAACTTAACCTCCTCAATAAATTCAATCCGGCCATGAGGATAAAAATTCGGATTTTCATTTTATTTTTTGGTCCATTATCATGTTTTCAACCGACTTTTCCGCAGTGTAATGCAGATTCATCTGTTACAGCCGATACATCCTATCTTATCCGGTATAAAGGATACGTGGGATATATATTCCCCGGAGGCTACCACGGCGACATCGTCGATTACAGTATTAAAACGTTCAGGCTCACGATAGACCAGGTTAACAGGGTTGAAAAAATCCTTCTTCAGCAATACAACGAGGCGTTCAAAAATGATTCCCGGGTATCAAGGACCTACCAGCCTGTCGATCATTTATCAGCTTATCTGAAGGAGTTTGACAGGCAGTATCTCGGGTTCTTCAATCTTCAGGGTGAACGCTCAGCGCTTGTTTTGCTGTCTCGTCGAAAGGAGGGCAAACAATATTTCAATTGCTTCGACCGCGTAATGAGCGTTGGAGAAGGAGATTTCTATGCAAAAAACCAGCGGTTTTTTATCGTTAACCTCGACCGAAAAACCCTATCCCTGCCCTGATTACTGGTTCTTTGAATATCCAACCTCTGAACTTCTAAACTTTTAAACCCTTAAAACATCTAAACCCCTAAACCCCTAAACAGCTACACAATGTTCGGCAGTCTCCTACGAAATATTGATCGCAAAGACTACAAGGCACGCTTCCAGGCGCTTGAGATACTCAAATTCATAGGCCCGGGTTTACTGGTTACCGTCGGTTTCATTGATCCCGGAAACTGGGCTTCCAACCTGGCTGCAGGATCGAACTATGGATACGCGCTTCTGTGGATGGTAACTCTTTCCACCATCATGCTCATTTTGTTGCAACATAACGTAGCGCACCTGGGGATTGCAACCGGACTATGCCTTTCAGAAGCAGCAGCCATCTATGTAAAAAGGCGTTTTGCCCGTTTTCTTCTTTCATCGGCAATGCTCGCCTCTGTTTCCACCTCTCTTGCCGAAATTCTCGGAGGAGCAATTGCCCTGAAGATGCTGTTCAACGTTCCTGTCAGAGCCGGTGCATTGCTTGTAACCCTATTCGTTTTCGTAATGCTGTTTACGAATTCATATAAAATGATTGAGAAATGGATCATCGCTTTTGTCTCGGTGATCGGATTGTCGTTTTTATATGAGCTTTCGCTTGTTAATGTCGACTGGGATTCCGCTATAAGAGGCTGGGTTGTTCCTTCTTTTCCTTCGGGATCCATCATCATCATCATGAGCGTGCTGGGTGCGGTGGTCATGCCTCATAACCTTTACCTGCATTCAGAAATTATCCAGAGCAGGCAGTGGAACCTTGAAAACGACACTGTTATTAAAAGACAGCTCAGGTATGAATACCTCGATACGCTGATATCCATGATTATTGGCTGGGCCATCAACAGCGCCATGATCATCCTGGCTGCAGCTGCATTTTTTAAAAGCAAAACGCCGGTTACTCATCTTGAGCAGGCAAATGCCCTTCTGGCCCCCCTGTTAAACAATCATGCCGCTGTAATATTTGCAGTAGCCCTGTTGTTTTCAGGCCTGTCTTCAAGCATCACATCGGGAATGGCAGCTGGTACCATATTCGCTGGCATGTACAAGGAACCTTACGATATTAAGGATAACCATTCACGACTGGGGGTTTTAATATCCCTGATCCTTGCTCTCCTTATTATTCTGGTTATTTCGAACCCGTTTAAAGGACTCATTATTTCACAAATGTGTCTGAGCATACAATTGCCGTTTACCATCTTTCTGCAGGTTTACCTTACCTCGTCGGAAAAGGTGATGGGTAAACATAAAAATTCAACTTCTGCAAAGATCATACTTTACGGCCTGGGTGTGATTGTGACTGCATTCAATATCGCGCTGCTGGTGAGTTTGGTGCGGTAGATTTTCCTTTCTTTTTCCTGTCAAAAAGAAAGGAACAAAGAAAAGACCAGACAAAACGACTCCCAACGCGCTCTGCTGCAAGGCAGGAATTTCTAACAAACGGTTGCAAGCTCGTTTCTAAGAAATTCCAGCCTTGCAGCATTCACAGCCACGACGGCTCCCCGTTTTGTCCTGGCCCACCCACGGTGCTTCGATTACCGTTTGCAATTTATAACAAAGCAGTGAGATGGTGTTATTGACTATCCGCTTCATTGAACATAGAGATAACGCCTGAGGACCGTTCCGTCCGCCTCTGAAAAAACGCGTTAAAAAAATTGCTGCTGAAAAAAAGTAACTCAGGGTTCGGGGTGAAACCCCGATAAAACCGGCAGCACTACTTTACTCGGATGCTCAGCATCATGGTAAATTCGGATGAAGCACTTCTGAAAGTCTTCCGGTGTGGCTTCGTAAATATTTACAAAAGTCTGGGGATTCCTGTCAGCAAGCGGAAACCAGCTACTCTGAACCTGAACCATAACCCTGTGCCCTTTTTTAAAACAATGCGCCACATCAGCAATAGAAAATGCCACCTCTTCAATTTTACCGGGAGTAAAAGCTTCAGGAACTTCATAACTGTGACGGTACCTTCCCCTGAAAATTTCTCCATGAACGAGCATTTCATAACCTCCCATCGGGTAAACCTGCGGATGATCGACAGGATCATAGATGTTCACATCATTATACGAAAGGCTGTCGGGAAACACGTCAATGAGCTTTACAACAAAATCAGCGTCGGTACCTGTGATTGACACAAAGAGATCCGCCTTTACCACACCGGTCACAGTCAGGTCTTCTGAAAGAATATCACTTTGAAAAGCGATTACATCAGGTCGCCTTTCTGCAAACCGCTGGTCATCAGTCATGTAATTCCTTGTCCGGTTAAAATGTACATCTTCGGTATAAGGCACCGGTTTTGAAGGGTCACTAACATACTCTTCAAACTCATCACTCGTCCATGGGAAGTTTACCCCGAGACCGCCTTGGCTTTGAAAGAAAACTTCTGTTTCTCTGGCATCTGCCGGTGGCCATTCATTAAATTGTTGCCATTTGTTTTCGCCTGTAATAAAAATGTTGGCCTCGGCAATCGATGAAACACTGCCCTTCCCTTTCAGGTAATAATTGAAAAACGGTATTTCGATGTTCTGCTGGTACCAGGTCGAAGTATTCTGGTCAAACGGTATATTCCCCAGGTGGGTTCCGTCGTTAAAAGCCCATTGATTATGGTACCAGGGGCCCATCACAATCCGGTTGAATTCTTTACCCGGGTTGCTTTTTTCAGCCGCTTTATATGAGTTCCAGGCACCCCAGTTATCCTCGGCATCAAATAAACCTCCTACCCAAAGCATGGCAGGATGTAGTTCTTTGGTTGCATTCCTGGCATCACGGGCTTTCCACCAGTCGTCATAATCGGCATGTGCATATAAATCTTTCCAGAATTGAACCGAATCACCGCAAAGCTTTGCGAACTCAGGTAATGGACCGGTTTCAAGAAAATACTTATAATTATCATGTACAGGTACACCCAGTGATGCAGGAGCTGAATCGGTCGGGTACGGATGCGGCAGACCGAAGCCACCTCCCTGCGGTGAATAAAAATTAAAGGCATCCATAAGAAAAAATGCACCGTTATGGTGAAAATCATCGCCAATGAACCAGTTGGTAACCGGCGCCTGGGGACTTACGGCAACAAGTGCAGGATGGTTGGAGGCTGCAGCCATCGTGGAAAAGAATCCGGGATAGGAAATGCCAAAAACACCGACTTTCCCATTATTATGGGGTATGTTTTTAATAAGCCAATCAATTGTATCCCATGAATCGGTTGACTCATCCGTATCGCCTTCTTTTTTAACCGGAATAAACGGCCTGACATTCACAAACTGCCCTTCACTCATCCATCGGCCCCGTACATCCTGCGTTACCAGGATGTATCCCTCATGCATATAAGCAATCATGTAACTGTTCCAGGCATTGTTCATCTTATCTTCTCCATAGGGCGAGCATGAATAAGGGGTTCGTGTTATAAGTATCGGGTGATTCTCCGTATTATCTTTCGGATAATAGATCGAGGTAAATAACTTTACCCCGTCACGCATGGTAATGTATTTTTCCATTTTGGCATAATGCGTTACAGCCCAAATACTGTCAGCATTTTGGGCCTGCACCGCAGTAATGCAGGCAAGGAAAAGGATGCTTGGAATAATTTTTTTCACAGGTGAATATTTTAAATAAAGATAATAATTTATCGGTTGATCTGTTGGTCTTATTCAATACCTCACCCCTGCCGCTCTCCTTGCAGAGAGAAGGGAAAGAACGGTTTAAGATTAATTTTGGTATAATCAGATAAATCATTCTGTGTTCCTTCTCCCCTCTCCTCCAAGGAGAGGGGCCGGGGGTGAGGTGTTGACGGATATCTTCATTTTTCCCCAACTTTTCATTGAAATGCCAACCAGTATTGTAAATTTGTAGGTATGTTCATCCTGTTTTCATGAAACTATTCCTGTTTTTCCTGCTTATTACCATTATGCATTTTCAGCTGATATCTCAGGAAATTTGCTCCCCGGGTGACATAAAAATATTTAATTCCATCATTAATTTTTCCAAACAAACACATCTTTCAGATTCCTCAATTGACCGAATAATCCTTGAAACAGGAAAGCAATTCCTGGGCACTCCTTATGTGGGTGGCGTTCTCGACGAACCGGAAAATGAAAATCTGGTTATTAACTTAACTGGACTGGATTGTGTCACTTTCCTTGAAAGCACCCTGGCTCTCGCCATAATAATCAAATCCGATAAAGCCGGCTTCAGTGATTTTTGCAGGGAATTGAAATATATTCGTTACAGAAACGGGATAATGAACGGTTACGGATCGCGGTTGCATTATTTTTACGATTGGATCAGGGATAATGAACAAAAAGGAATTCTTGAGAATATTACAAAGGAAATCGGGGGAATATCTTTTGACAAGAAGATTGAAGCCATGTCGGCTCAAAGGGACAAAAATCCGCATCTTAAGAATGACAGCGCTTTTCGTGCAATCAGGAAGGCCGAGGAGGAGCTGACTTTAATGGATAAATATTTTATTCCTAAAGAAGAAATAAAAAAGGCAGAATCAAAAATTCATGACGGAGACCTGGTAGCTTTTGCAACCACGCTTCAAGGGATGGAAGTAGCCCATGTAGGAATCGCAATTCATTTAAACAATGAACTGCACCTGATGCATGCCTCCTCATTGGATAAAAAGGTTGAAATTTCAGATATCACGTTATCAGAATTCGCTTTTAAAAAGGCATCGTATCTCGGTATCATCGTAGCAAGGATACAGCGGCCTCAATTATAAAGTCATTACAAGTAAGAACACCTTTTAAAGGATAACCCGGTGAAATGACAACACATTTACACAGAGGTTCACAGAGGTACCACAGAGTTTCACAGAGCAAAAATATATTCTCTCAGTGGTTCTCTGTGCCTGCTCCGTGGTGCATCCCCGCACAGGCACACCGTTTATTTGTTTAACTTATTTACAATTATTTAAGTTATTTGTTATTGTAAAAAAAACAATAAAATGAAAAAACCTCCCGTTCCTGTTCTCCTTGTTGCCGTACTTTTTATATTCGCCGGTATAATGGGTGTTGTTTATCACTGGCGGGATTTCAACGATCCTCAAATGGGACTAAACGAATCTCTTCTCGCAGTGGCAATCCGGGTTCTGGCTGTAATTTGCGGAATTCTTTTACTACTCCGGTTTAACTGGTCGCGTTGGCTGGCCGTTGCCTGGCTTTTATATCATGTAATTCTGAGTGCATTCCATAGTACTTCGGAACTTCTTGTGCATATTGCCTTTTTAATCGCTGTCTCATTATTGTTGTTCCTGCCTTCATCCGGGGCATATTTCCGGAAGAAAACATTATAACTGATTCTGAAATTAATTATGAGCGTTGATATAGCAAAGAATGTAGGTCCTTCGGGGATAAATATGGCATATGAGCGATTTGGTGATCTGTCTGCAACTCCTGTATTCCTTATTATGGGTGGGGGGGCCCAAATGATCACCTGGCCTGATGAATTCTGCAGGCAACTGGCAAACCATGGTTTGCAGGTAATCCGTTTCGATAATCGCGATGCAGGGTTGTCAACCCACTTCAATAATGCTCCGGTACCCGATTTTGCTGCAACGATGCGGGGTGATTTTTCAACTGTTTCATACAGTCTTTCTGATATGGCAGCGGATACTATTGGCCTTATACGAGCTCTCGGGTTTGATAGTGTTCACCTTGTGGGGGCATCCATGGGCGGAATGATCGCACAAACAGTGGCCATTGAATATCCGCAACGTGTAAAATCGCTTACCTCCATGATGTCCACAACAGGAGCCTCCGGTGTGGGCCAGACCGATTTTGCCACCTTATCGTCTGTCGGTACTCCGCCCGATCCCAATAACAGGGAAGAATATATTGAATGGCAGATAAAAGGAGTTAAAGCGGTAGGTTCACCTGTTTATCCTTTTGATGAAGAAGGAGCCCGTGAACGTTTTAACATTGCCTGGGAGAGGGATCATGATCCTTTGGGTATGCTTAGGCAGGCCGTGTCGGTTATAAAAACAGGAGACCGCACAGAACGGCTTCGGAAGTTAAAGGTTCCAACCCTTGTTATTCATGGCAAAGCCGACAAAATGATTCATGTAAGCGGTGGAATAGCGACCGCTGAAGCTATTCCCGGCGCCAGGCTTGAACTTTTTGAAGGTATGGGACATGGATTTCCCCGGGAACTTTGGTCTCACTTCACAGATCTCATTGCTGATCATGTGAATAATGCAGCAACAAAAACCGCAGAGTGATGAATAACGATCTCCCTGCGGTTTCTCTTAAAAGTCCGGTTTTTACTTATTTTCCGGTAAAAGTTCTTTTGTGTCTGATTCTGCGGGTGTGAAAATACCAAACACACCTTTAATACCTACGGTCATGATGATGTTATACAGGAAAGCTAAAAACGCCAGGAAAAGCAAAGCTCCGCAAATTCCGGCAAGGATCATGTATATCCTGTATTCCCCTTCATAATAAATGGTCCTGCGCAACATTCCCTTTAAACCGGCCATTCCCATAAAAGCCCCCATTCCGATACCGCCGGTCAGATGGGCCCAGAAATGGAAATTGGCAAGCTTCTGGCTGTAAAGTTTAGCGCCATTGGTAAGTATAGGAAGGAGTAAATAGATTGCCGAATACAGGGTCATTGTCAAGCCGACCAGTATAGCAACATGAACATGGGGCCCGACAATCCATTGTGTATTGTGCAGGATGCGGTTCAGCCCGATATCTGCCTGTATGATGCCTGCAGGAACAGCCAGTCCGAATCCGAGTAATCCTCCAAGTAAGAATTTCAGGGGATTTGTCATTTTTAACGGTCTCGCGCTCCAGAGTGTGATTAATGTGATAAAGAAAGCCAATCCTTGTGTGATTAATTCAAATGCGGTAACCAGTTCACCGGATACCACTTTCAGATAACCGGGCTGCGCCTGGTCCGAAAGCAAATGATGCGACCACACGGTCCATGAAACTACCAGCTCTACCCATAAAGCCAGCCTTGCAATTCTTGCCATATAGAGTTCTTTGCCCGAAATCATTGTGGCAAGGATATACCAGGTACCGGCAACAAAAATCAGAACCAACCCGTCAGCGATCAGGTCCAGGCCCCACCAGAACCAGTTCTTATAAAGTAAGGCATCAATGGCGCTGTGTTCAAGATTAAATCCCATAACCGCTGCAATCATGTAAACAAGGATCAGGACGCCGGTGAATGTAATGATCAGTGCATTCAGCAGGGTATCCACAGTGCCCCTGGCTACAGCGGCAACCGGTAGTGAAACCAGGTTTTCCCTTCTTTTGCTTTTCCTTCTGAATATGCTTTCCTTCCATGAGAAACCCGTTGCCGATGCAAGCATGGCACAACCAGGAACCTTTTCATAGCCTTCAGGTGTGTAGGTTATGGTTTTAAAAATATTGAATACGAACAATAAGGTTCCCACCATTACAATGGCAATTCCCAGAATAAAAAAGGATCCGCTTAAAGGGTTGAACTGGGTAAAATCGGCGGGTAATGGCCAATATAAAGTGTACAACGGGGCAAAATGGGTTAGAAAATCAGAAAACCAGAAAACAAAGGTTCCACCGGCCACCAGGATAAAAGTCCAGTTGCCCATTTTAATGCTCCACAAAGGTTTCTTCATAAAGAACGGGACAAGGAATAAGAAAGCCCCGAAAACTATGGAATAGGATGATCCGAATATCCCGACCAGAGGATGAGCCGTCAGCAGTGAAAAATAATGTTCACTGTTGAACGTGGGTATCGGTTTTACCTGGTATACCCTCATAATCATACCTTCAAGGGCAGTAAGGCCATAAAAGAGAATACCTGTGACAACAAACCGGAGTGCAAGCTTTTGCATCGGAGTGAGGCTGGCAGGTTTGAACAGGCCTTCATTCCCGTTTAACAAAGTATCTTTAAAATTCATAAGCTTGAAATATTAAATTATTCGTTTACAATTACCACATCTTTCAAAATCATCTGGTGTCCTTCGGGACCTGAATATTCGGTCGACCGGATGGTGTAGGTACCTGATTCCTCGAATTTCCACATGAGGTCATTTTTATGTCCCGGCACCACCTGCATCTGGCATACCATGGTTTTATTCTGCCTGAAAATTCCGAATCCGTAAGTCAGGTCATTTGAAGTCACATCAAAGACAACAATGTCACCCTTCTTCATTTCGAGTTTGTCGGAAGGAAGCTGAAACTGATGCTTTACAACGGTGATATTAAAAACCTTGTCGGGCTTAATATCAGCGCGATTCAAATCCATTGGCACCCAGGGGATTGTTTTACTGGTAGTAATGTGCAGCGAAACGCCCAATACGGTAAGGCATACGACAAGCAC
This sequence comes from Bacteroidales bacterium, assembly GCA_035299085.1. Classification (NCBI taxonomy): domain Bacteria; kingdom Pseudomonadati; phylum Bacteroidota; class Bacteroidia; order Bacteroidales; species Bacteroidales bacterium. Next base: position 47,162 of record DATGXG010000038.1, read on the forward strand.
GACAAACAGGCTTGTTTTGAGCACTCCCGCTTTCCCGGGTTTTGTAACCTGGTAGGCGAACCCAAGAATAAACAGAATGACGACGATGGCATAGATTGTATATGCATACGTCTGCCCGTTAAGAACTAATTCAGAATTAACCATAATTTTAATTTTTATTAAGTAATTGCATTTTCTCAGTGATATATTTTTGGGTTTCATGATCGGTCAGATCCGAAAGTTTTGTTGATCTCAGCAGGTTTTCAATTCCCTCAATTATACCAATCCATTTTTCATGCATATAGCACTTGGTTTTGCCGAATCTGCATTCTTTGAAACCGAAAAAACAAAGGCTTTTATCCTGGTAAGAATCTGTGGCATTTGCAATATCAAGCAATGAAATAGTTTCAGGATTTTTGTTTAACCGGAATCCACCCTTGTTTCCCTGGACACTTTCCATCAACCCGGTTTTTGATAAACCGGTAAGAAGCCGCTTGAGGTATCTTTCGGGAATATTCAATTGTTCATAGATTTCATCGGCACGGTATAGTTTTTCGCGGTCCATTGCCATAAAAGCAAAAATCCGGAAGGCGTATTCGGTAGTTTTATTAAACAGCATTCTAATAATACCTTGATGTATTATATAAAAGTATGGATTTTTTTGAGAAAAGCAAAAAATAGTCTGAAGTCTGAAGTCTGTAGTCTGTAGTCTGTTGGCCTGTTAGGCGATTAGGCTGTTAACTTAAGTTGCTAGTTATAAACGCAATATTATAAATTAAATTTCGCCGAAAGCAGGCTTAAACCGAAGGTTTAAGCAACAGGCCCGTTAGGGCGTCGCTCCTAGCGGAGCTTTTTGATTATTTAATCATTCTATTATCTACCATAATTTCGCTCCTAGCGGAGCTGCTACTTATACATATCCGGCGTTACAACATATTTGTAAATAAACTGCCCTTTTTCGTCCTTATAATAATAGACAAGTGAAACTTTATTTTCCCGTTGTTTTTTCATATCCGGGCTGGTTCTCACATTATTCAGAATTTGCGGCACAAGATATTTCTTAAGGGTGTCAACACTGAGCTGCGATTTATCAATTCCGATTAACGTATAATTGTACTGAAACGTCTTGTTGGGTAAGGCTAATGCATTATCAAGGCGGGTGATCTTGTCCACCATTACCGGACATGATTTGTTCAATTCGCTGGCCTCCTTCATCATTATTTTATCGTATGAGGGAACCCTGAAAAATATCTGTTGTACTGCAAAAGAGGATACAACCGCCAGAACAACACCAAGCGCACCGCCCAGTATTTTTTTGTTTTTAAATGAACGCTGTTTATTCTCAATCATACCGGATTCTTCTTTTAACGGCTCTGTTTTGGGAAGTTCATAACCACACTGAAAACAGTATCTCGCATTGGCTTTGTTTTCAGCCCCGCATTTATTGCAATACAATTTATCCATAAGCTTTGTTTATCGATTCCAAGTTAGTAATTATTTTGAATCTATTTTATTGTGAAGTATTTTGGAGTATTCATCCAATACTTACCAGGAACGCTTTCATGGGATATGCAGTTATCTTCAATAGGTAACTGCTCCATGAAACAGCTATCTCTGAAAGCTAATTTTCGGTTATATTCCTGTACAAACAATTCTCTGAACTGATTAAACTCAATTTCTTTCTTTTTATTAAGAATATTACCGTTTATATCCTTCAGATTTTTTAAAGTTATTGAAGCAGAACTCAACTTCAGGTTGCTTCCTTTTAAAGTAATGAAAAGCATTGCCCTATTGACCACTATATTTTTTATTTCGGCTTTCTTATTTCCGGTTAGAATTGTATAATTATCTTTATTTAATGCTGTCTTTGAATCGATCAGTTTATTAAAAGTCAGGATTATTACTGATGAAACAGACTGACTATTCCATTTTGAATCCTTAATTCTGAAATACGTTGTATCATCCTGATCGGTAATTGAAAAAGAATTATTAAAGGAGATATATTTCAAATGCATTATTTTATTTATAGCGCTTTCATATCCATATTCAATTGTAATATGAAAAATGTCCTTTTTCACTTTTGGGGGCTTAAGATACTGGCATGCGTATTCAAGTTTATGAATTGAGTAATCGCTTGGTTGGATAAAAATTGTACCATTAGCACTTAAAGAATCACCTAAAATGAAATGCTTTGCCGTAAATTGTATTTTGTATAGTTTAACATCATTACTAAAGGTTAGTTCGGGTTTTGAGAAATCATGATTATCCAGAAAATCCTTTGAAAAAATGTTTATAAAAGAAAATGATCTTGCATTATAATTTCGTATCGCATCATGAACCATTAGAACAAATAATTCATTTCCATATTGATCACCTAGTCTTGCCTTTGGAATAGTTTTATTGAACTGTCCTATTGTATCATAATAAGGAGATATATTCAACCGTGTTAAATTGGTATTTTTTTTATAATCCAATAAACGATACATATTCGCTTTTGAACTTGTTTTAAAACCATTATCCAATGTTTGAACTATGGCTTCATTAAGATTGAAATATTCCTTTTCGCTTTTCTGATAATCTCTGTAATAAGAAATATATGAATAAGAAGTTTCTGGAAAATTCTTTCTTATATTTTTGATCGCCCTGCTTATGATTGTTGTTGAACCAAGAATTTTGCTGTGTGCAACAACCGTTACATCATCAAAAATATGAGCCAATGGAATTAAAGGAATGATATTTACCTCATTTACATTTAATGAGGCCAATGAGATCGACAGGCTTTTATATCCTATACATGTCAAGAGAAGGCTATCGGACCGGAGCTGTGTTTTTTGTGATATTCTGAAGTCACCCTCTGCATTGGCGTATATTCCCAATTTGTTTTTTATCAAAAGAATGCATGCAAAGGGAATTGGCTCTGAGGTGTATCCGTTAATAACTTTCCCTTCAATATAATCAGATGTCTGAGCATTTAACCGGTTACACCAAAAAACAACAAGGATCAAACAAATAAAAAAATACTGATTCATTGCATCAGTTGTTCATTTTAAGTGCGTGGAACTTGTGGGTGAATCAAATCTAATAAATTAACCGATACGTTATTCCATACCTTCCGTTTAAACGCTGACAGGTCTCCGACGCTGTCAGGTTTTGTTAAAAACAATCTGAAGAATATTTAATAATTTCGGTGGATGATGAAAACACCCAATCTTAAAAACCTACTGGCTTTTACAGCCATTTATGTTATCTGGGGTTCCACTTACCTGGCTATCCGCTATGCAGTAGAGACCATTCCACCCCTGATGATGATTGCCGCAAGATCATTGACAGCCGGAATCATCCTTTTCAGTATCAACCGTTTAAAGAACAAGGAGAAAATTAAGCGGGAACAAATTATTCCGTTATTTACAATCGGTGCCTTGTTCTTCTTAATCGGGCATGGATTGCTTTCCTATGCTCAGAAATTTGTTCCTTCGGGTACGGCTGCTGTGCTTATTGCTTCTGAACCCCTGTGGGTTATCGGTATTGAATGGTTTTTCCTCAAAGATATACGGGTCAGACGCACAGGAGTGTTCGGGTTGTTTCTCGGTTTTGCAGGCATTATTTATCTCATTACGGCCACCAATGACATCAGCACTTCCAATAACAACCTCCTGTATTCTGCTTTCATCCTGATGAGTGCCTTTTCATGGAGTTCGGGCGCTGTTTATTCAAGAGTTGCCAACGTTCCGAAATCTCCTCTTTTATCCTCAGGAATGGAATTAATCTTCGGAGGCATTCTTGTACTGATCGCCAGTTTTATTATCGGTGAACCTTCCCGCTTTCACTTCAGCCAGGTATCGTTAAAATCAGTGCTTGGTTTGTTATACCTGGTCATTTTCGGTTCTGTGATCGCATTCAGTGCCTACATATGGCTACTCAGGCATACGTCGGTCACCCGCATATCAACCCATACCTTCGTGAATCCAATCATTGCAGTGATCCTTGGCTGGCTCATTGCCGATGAGAAAATAACAGCCGCCCTGGTGATCGCTTCAGCTATCATCATTGTATCGGTTTACCTGGTGCTTCACGATCAATATAGGGAAAAGAAGAAAGCTCGTCAAATTTAGTACGGTTAATTCGGAAAACAGGTAAAAAAAGTATAATTTTATACCGTAATCAGGTAAATATTATACTATGCGCAAGGTAAAAGTAATCAAACAAACTGAAGAACAGGGCGCTGTCACTTTTAAACGCAAAAAACAACAGCATCTGAGTACCATCATGTTTATTGAAAGAAATGAAAAACCTGAAATGCAGATGACGGCTTTTGAGAAAATGGAAAGGGCGAAATCGGGATTGGGAAAAAACGAGTTAAACAGGCTGAAGGAAAGAACGGACCTGGATTATGAAAAGCTTTCAAAAGCCCTTGCCGTAACTAAAGCAACGCTTATCAGGAAAAAAGGGGACCAGAAATACAGTCCGGCCATCAGTGAGAGAATGATCAGTCTGGCTGATATATATTCCTATGGGTTTACAGTTTTTGAGGATGAAGAGAAATTCAAAAACTGGATGTTCAGACCTGTCAGGGCTCTTGGCGGAAAAACTCCCTATGATGTAATTGATAATCAGTTTGGCAGAGAGGAAGTAAGGAGCCTGATCGGCAGGATTGAACAAGGCGTTTATTCCTAGTCTTGCATCACATGATTGTATACAGAATAAGCAAGACCAGGTTTTCACGGGATTTGTCCGGTGAAGGAGCCCGCCTGTTTGGCGGAAGATGGAATGAGATTTTGACGCCCTGTGTGTATACATCCGAAAGCCGTGCCCTTGCGCTTCTTGAATATACGGTTAATGTAAATATAGAAGATATTCCAAGGGGATTAGCTATCACTTCCATTGAAATTCCTGATGAAGGGATTCATGATGTGAACTTGAAAGATCTGCCCGGTGACTGGATGAAAGTGCCTGCTCCATCGTCGACAAAAGAATTCGGAACCCGTTTCCTTAAAAGTCAGATCAAACCGGTTCTTAAAATACCTTCTACTATTATTCTAAATGAATTCAACTACATATTGAATCCTTTACATCCTGACAGCAAAAGCTTTAGAATAGTATCGACAGAGGATTTTATATATGATGTACGGATTAAATTAATCTGATCACATACAGGCATTTGGTATAAAAAATAATTGTAATATTGCGGCTGTATGGAAAGGTTCAGAAACAGCATATTACTGCGTATTTTTTTTATCCTGGTTATCATTCCTCTGTCTTTCAGACCCGCTTATTCCCAGGAAATTTCCGATAAATCGGCCAACCTGAAAAACCTGTGTTTTGAAAACAATCATTTCAATGCTGATTTTAATTCAACTAATCCGAACGAGAGAACTCTGTCTCATTCCGTTCTGAACCTTGTTAAGGGTCACGGCTACCAGCATCAATCACCCTTATACAGCAACCTGCCTCTTCACTATTATTTTTGCAAAAATCAAACTCCTGAAACAAAACACACCATTTACCCTTGTCTTGATCTTATTTGTGTTCTGCTGATTTAGATGTTGTCCCCGGGCGTCTTTTTACGACGTCACCCTGAGCGTTTACCCTGAGCTTGTCGATGGGAGTCGAAGGGAGTCGAAGGGTATTTATCCCGATTATTTCACAACATTTAATTTCAATCAGTATGAAAAATAATGATTCGGACAACACTAACGTTACCAATGATCCTTCTGTGCCTGAAAACGGAAGCAAAGTAAAAAATGCATTAATGTTCATAGGGCTATTGGTCGGTTTAGCATTGGCGGCCTGGCTGATGAATATATTATTGAAGTAATTTTAGATCTTTCAAATATTTAAAAGGCTGCCTGACCAGGCAGCCTTTTTTTACTTCCGCAACCAGGATATATAGGAATCATATATCAAACGTGATGTTGAGGAATATTACCTGTTTTAATTCACCCTAACCGTTATTAATGCTCATCTTGTGAACGAATTTGATTCCATTTCCCTCGCAATGAAATATACGTCAGAGAATGTCTGCAAAAATACTCTGGTTTTCCTGTTTGTTCTGTTTGCTTTTGGATGCTCATGCTATGCCAATCAATCTTTAAATGATTCTGTAAAGTCACCAGTGGAAATTTCGGTTTTTGGCGGCCTCTGGAACCTTGCATCCATAGATGAGATGTATTCCTTCCAGAAATTTTACGGTGATCATATGTTTTGGGGCCTTTCGTTTGCATTAACTTCTACCAGACACAGGCATTTGATTACCGTTCAGTATTCTGAAATAACAAGAAGACCTGAAAATTTCATTTATACCGAAGGATTGGTAGAACAAAGGTATAAGCAAATGAAAAGTTTACTGGTTGATGTTGATTACTCCTATCAACGCCTGGTTTTACAAGGTAATTTATCAGTGTATGTTTTAATGAATTGTATGAATGCAAGTAATTACACTTTAAAGGAAGATGATCCCGAGATATTTCTAAGCTCTGTTGCTCCCGGTGTTGAATTGCAATATAGAAAGAAGAAGCATTATTTTGGATTGGATATCACAATTCCTGTAATATCTCTTGCTTTACGCGAACCTTATTATATTTCCAATCCCCAGACAGGTGATCATATCAGCCAAATGGAGCATATTGAAGACAATCTTAAAGTTCAATCCTTTGGTAGCCTGAAAGTTCTGAATAGTTTAGTTCATTATCAATACCGGTTTTCACAACAAGTTGCTTTTGATGCAAGGTATCAGTACCGTTATATTTCGGACCGGGTACCAAGACCTTTAAGATCAGTAAGTGGCATTTACAGTGCCGGTCTCACATTTATTTTTTAGTTCATGAGGAATTTTCTGGCTTTTATTTCACTTATAATTATTTGTATTTCATGCGAGAGCAATATGATTCAGGAAGAGTTCAATGATTCACCGCCGGAGGTATTTGATGCATTCTGGACTGAATTTGACTGTTTTTATGGAGCGTTTAATGCAAAACGGATTAATTGGGACTCGCTGAAAGTGGTTTGTGGTGAAAATCTCAATGCCGCTTCCGATAATGACCAGTTGTTTAAGTCTATTTGTAAACTTCTGGATGCCTTAAATGACGGACATGCCGATATTAATGCTGAGGGAAGGAAATACAGATCATGGAACCGAAGAAGTAAATCTTTCTTTAGAGATACCTGTACCCAGGACACTCGCTTAACTCACTACATTTTTGATTGCATTAAAGACAATTATCTGGAACAAGGAGCCAGTAGTGGCGAACCCGGGGACAGATTTTTAAAAGGAAGGATTTTATATGATTCACTTGTTATCGGATATCTTCATATTCCCACGTTTTCAACAGCATACTTAAGAAGTTTTGTTGAGCAGGCGGCCCGGGAATTCAATGATTGTGATGCTGTTGTCATTGACATCAGGTTTAACGGGGGTGGCACCACTAAAAATTTCCAGCATGCTTTAGATCTGTTTTGTACCGAGAAGAAGCTTTACCTGAAGTCGAGATTTCGCAATGGTAAGCGTCACAGTGATTTATCTGAGATGTTTGACCATTATACACATCCGTCATCAATTGGGTGCAAGAATAAGCCTGTAGCCATTATTGCCAACAGTTATTCTTCGAGTTCATCGGAATTTTTTATTAAAGGCTTACAATCACAGAAAAAAGTGGTTTTAATTGGCGATACGACATGCGGGGCGTTTTCGCAGGTACATAGCCGGATTTTGCCAAACGGATGGACATTCCGGATAGGTTCGCAGGTGGTTTATACTCCTGAAGGTTTATTATACACAACTGCTGATGGAAAATATATCGAAGGGCATGGTATTGTTCCGGATTATTATGTGCCCGATAATCTGCAGAGGGCAAAAGATGGTCATGACAATCCCTTGGACAGGGCCATTTATGAGTTAGACAGGTGCATATCATTTTCTCCTTCCTCCCCGCTCTGCCACCGCTCAATGGCATCCCGTTTTGTCCTGGCCAACCCACGGTGCTTTGATTGAAGCACTGCCTGCATCAGGCGCCGTCATTAATAGTAAGAACACCTTTTAAAGGATCACCCAATGATAAGACGATCAGTTGTTAATATCTGGATTTATTCTATCGGGGCTATCCGCCCCGAACCCTGAGTCACTTTTTTTCTGCAGCAAAAAAAAGTGACCAAAAAATGCCGCCGCTGCTGAAAAAATCGCTAAAAATTAATTCACTGCGCTAAAAGAAAAGAACTCTCCCGATCAAGAATTCTGTGAATTTCAGTGTCCTGAAATCCTACAGATTCTAGATCGGGATCAGACAGCTTTTCTTTCTTAACGCTTCGTGAATTAATTTTCTTAACGCGTTTTTTCAGAGGCGGGCATCAGGGTCAGTAGGCGTTGTACTTATGGTATGGGGACGGACAGTATATCAGGTAGTACTCCATTTTCTATATTGTCGCCTGAAGGCAAAGCCTTCAGCCATTCGAGTCCATTTGTTATTAATTTTTATTTGTCTTCAATTCGTGAATTCGTGGCTAAAAACAGGATATCAGTGGTTTACGAAAAATCGTCAGATAAAACCTCTTCTGATCAAAACATCGGATGCGGATTCGCTGATTTATCTGGAACTTCCTGGATTACATCCCAGTGTTCGACGATTTTGCCATTTTCAACTCTGAAGATATCGACAACCGCCACCGTTTTATTTCCCATTTTGCTTCTGACGTGAAGGTATACCAAATCGCCGTCGGCTGCAATCCGCTGAAAATCGACTTTTTCTTTCGGGGCGTCTTTAAACCATACTTTCAGCGCATTGTACAGCGGATCACTGTTTTCATCATCGCGATCATAAGAAAAGACACAATCAGGTATTCAAGAATCGCATATCGAAGATCCGTATTAATCAGGAAAAGTATTTGCAGAGATAATAACAAAAAATAAAGATGCAATTGACTTCATAAATGATTTGTCGCTGTAATTGCTTGTCATCGTTGTTATGGATTTTCTGTCTTGGTTATGAAAGCACAATGCCTGAGGTTTTGCGATATGTGCCTTTTAACTGGTGAATGAGCGGTTTGAGGAAAGGCTATTTACTTAGAATTTAAGAGGTGGTCCCACAACTTGCATTCCATGTGTTTCATACAAATTCTTAAGCACTTGTTCCTGATCTTTTGGAATGTTACTACCGAGCTTACTTATTTGTTCAAAAAAATCCTCCATTGAACCGGCCGGTTGAAACAACACTAAAAGTTGTCCTTCGCCTTCATTAATTTTGGCAAAAGCATGAGGTATCGTCCTTGGTGCAAATGCAGAGTCTCCAGGTTTTATAGTAAAAGTGTCCTCACCAACTTTTACGGTGAATTCTCCTTTGATCACATAGAACCATTCGTCTTGTTCATGATGAAGATGAAATGCCGGGCCGCCCTTTTCTTGTCGAAAAGTATTGTAAATTAACAAATCACCATCGGTATCTTGGGAAGATACAATACGGTTAAATTGACCACCCATAATATTAAGTTCCTTCTGAAACCTGTCTTTTCCAGAACTTACTTTAAAGCCTTTTTTTGGTCTTTCTTTAGAATAGGTTTTATTGGGTTTGTCCTTTGCATAGATTTGATTTGTAGAAATCAATACTGTTGCAAGAACGGGAAATTGAAGAAATAGCCTGCGTTTCATTTTTTTGTGAAATTTAATTGTATGCCAAGTGAAACAATCTATGGAAAAGAAAGTTACACGACAATCTATAAATTCCGAATAAAAGCTCGAAAGGCAATCAAACTGTGATGGGTGATGGAAGAAAAACAAATGTTATTGGCTATGACCGCTTGTTAGGCTGCGTTTTAACAGAAGGCCTGCTGCATCGCATTAATCTACTCAAAGAAATGAATAAAACTGTCGATGCTGAAATAGGTCAAAAAGCAAGGATAGATCCGAGATTCAATGATTTGGAGGTAACCTATGAATTTCAAGATATCAGGCCTAAAAACATTCGTGAAATGCTTGACAACTTATCCAAAGCAACGGAAGGTAAGGCGTCAATGAGCCGCAAAAGGGCTGTCGAACTGAATCCAATTATTGATGATCCAAAGGAAGAATTGGTACAGTTAGAAAAGGAAATACAAGAGGAACAAGAATCCATGCTACCAAAAGGCGACTACTATGATTATAACAATTTCAAGAATAGCTAATTAATTGGGTGGATAAGGTAAAGTTACTTCAACAAATTGAACACAAGAAGCTCTGAAAAAACCAAGGGCACCACTGCTTATATTCGATGGTGGAGATGAAGGAGTTGGAGAATAGATTCCACCATCATTTCTAAATTGTGCAATCAATCCCCTATAATATTCGTAGATCTGTTTGGTTATTGAATGCATTTCAATCCGATAAGTTAATCCGGCCCTTTTAAAACATCGGATGCGGATTGGCTGACTTCTCAGGGACTTCCTGGATTACATCCCAGTGTTCAGCGATTTTGCCATTTTCGATCCTGAAGATATCCACCACGGCCACTGTTTTATTTCCCATTTTGCTTCTGACGTGCAGGTAAACCAGGTCGCCGTCGGCAGCGATCCGCTGTAGATCAACTTTTTCTTTTGGAGCATCTTTAAACCAGACTTTCACTGCATCATACAATGCTTTACGTCCGTCGGGAAGTGCAGGGTTATGCTGGATGTAATCCTCAGCCAGGTATTTTAAAATTACTTCCGGGTTTTTATCGCCAAAAAGTTGCTGGTAAAATTCAGTTACCATCTTTTTGTTGGCTTCGATTTGCTGAAAACGCTGTTCACAGTTTTTTTCATTTTGAGCGAAAATTATGATGGGTAAAAATGAAAAAATGAAACAAAAAACAACAAGGTTGTATTTCATGGCAGGTTCTTTTACACCTTAACACTCAGGGACAAAAAAAGTTCCGACGGCATGGTAGCCAGGGGGCAAACCACCTAAAGAATGCAATCCAGGTGCTTTCATTTAAATAACCACCTCAGTCTTTTAACGATGTGCAGGATAAGATATACAGAAAGAATTAGGGCAAGCTTATCGTGAATTTCAATGAAGCTTTCCCGCACGATTTGATCGCCGTTCAATAAATCAATAAACCAGGGGATCAATCCTGTAAGCGCAACAAGGATAAAAAGTAAAGATAATACCAGAACCTGTTGGTTTTTTGATATGAGTTTCTTTGTAATCACTCCTTTGTACCATTTCCAATGCCTGTAAATATGAACCAATATAAATGCAGAAAATGCAACAATTGAAATCTTATGAAATGCGGACCAATCGCTGTAGGTAATTCCTGTTTCATTTAATGTCCGATCACCATGCTGACCCATATGATAGTTCACCTGGATGAAAATTCCTGAAAATACAGATGCCATGCCAAAAATGAGTAATCCCGGGTTGATGATGAAACGATTTATGTTTTTATCCATGAGAGTACCCTCCTATTCATTGTCGTGTTTCCTTATTGCACCAGTCGTGCAAACTCTCATACATTTCCTACAGCCTGTGCATGCAATGCCGTTACGGAATATGATATGTTTATGCCACGGCAGATTGATCCGGCCAATGACATTTTGAGAACATACGTCCATACATTTCCAGCATGCTTCGCATTTATTTGTATCAAGGATGACAAACGCGGTGTTTGTATGTGTTTGCTTAACGAATCGTTGTCTCATGTTAGATTATTTTGAGCAAAAATCCTCAGAAAATCACGATCAAACGATAACAATTGTTAAGAAATGGACTTACTTCCGGTTTCTTATCCGGCTGAGCGAAATAGGCGTAATCCCTAAATACGAAGCTATATAATGTTGCGGAACCCGCTTAATGATTTCAGGATGGTTTTTAACCAGGTCTTCATATCTTTCTTTGGGTGAGTCTTTAATACGCGACAGAAAAAGCTGGGCGTAATTTCTGAAACGTTGAAACAGGTATTCATTAAAACCATCCCTTACTTCCGGAAAAACTTCATTAATCTTTTTGAAAGTTTCCCTGCTGATTAAAACGATTACTGAAGGTTCAATACTTTCAATGGTGAACAGGCTGGGTTCATTGTTTAAAAAACTATCAATAGAGGCAACAGGCTGGTTTTCAAAAAAGAATTGTAATGTAATATCTTTCCCGTCCTTATTAAACCATTGTCTCAGGCAGCCTTTTTTAATACAAAAAATATGATGCGATATTTCACCATCATGCAATAAAACGGTTTTTGATGGTATCGAAATCTCAACAAATGAATCTTCAATTTGCGACCAGATCTCTTTGTTGTTTTTAATTATTTCAACCAGTTTATCAAACATAATTGCACCGGCCTGATTTGTTCATTATCTATTCATAATCTGACAGAAGATCTACCTTTTTTTAAGCTTATCCGAAAGGTAGCCAAATATATCATATTAGCTATTCCAAATCAGATTCACACTGTTAAATCAAGTTGCTGGCTATTTAAATAGCACCGTTAGGGGCGACATTATGGTAGAATTGAAAGAATAACCATAATGTCGCTCATCTTGATCAGTGTTTATTCATGTACGCCATTCCAAAAGTAAAAAAGCGACCATGGGTCGCCCTTTTATTAGTGATCCCGGCACGATTGGAACGCGCGACCCGCATTCAGATTGTCACCAACCTGGTGATTTCACCAACCAGCTGTACCGGTAACTCAGTCATTACAGGAATGCTGTTTTCATCGGTTCTTTTGCAAAAGACAACCGAATTGGAACCGTAGGCCAGTTTGCGCCTGGTCGTTCCGGCCACACTAAAGTATTCGAAATAAAAGGTTATGCCTTTACCGGTTAATTCCCGGATGTACATGGAAACTGCTATATCTTCGAATGGCATGGCTTCCTGCAGATGGTTTACGGTGCTGTGCAGCGTCAGAAACTCGCCCTTTCTTCCGGCTCCGGTCATAATATCCGGGATGCGCTGATAAAGGTACTCATCGATCATCAGTGATTGCCATACATAATAATTCGAGTAATATAAGTTACCCACTGTATTGCTGTGGGAAAGTCCTGTGGAAAAAGTATTTTCATGCAGTACTACCGGTGGCCGAAGCTGATTATCCGTTTTGTATACCGGTTTACCTGCAAGGTCCATCTGCGGGAAGTCGTTTTTGCTGAATATACCCTGTTCCGGTGAATGGGTTGCTTTGTACTTCTTTAAAAACTCAATGAAATATCCCGGAATAGGTGCTTTTTTAACCACTCCCCTGTCTTCAATTTTCACCCAGGTTGTGGAAAGACTGCAATCAGCCAGCACTTTCTTCTTTCCCTTTTCATTTTTGTAAAACATGAATTCCAGATCAATGAGACTATTCGGAAGATCCGAGCGATCCGTGATCCGGAGATTCCCCGTTACCTGGTCCAGGGTTCCGGCTTCCTGGCTTATCCTGATCTCTGACGCATTGGTCACCATTCCGTATTCGCCTGACCCCAGGTCGTTCAGCATTTCTTTTCCGATAGGGGTAAGCACCAGTTCCCTGAGGCTTCCCATCCAGTCGATAAAGCTCGTAAAATGCGTTTTACCGTAAAATCCACGGCAATCCCGAAATGTAGTAAGGAAAGTATGTGTGAAAGCGCCCAGGTCCCTGTTAAAGTTTACTTCAGTTGATACCTGAGCAGTCCTTAACTCTTCGTTATCGGACTTTTTCAACGTAACAAGGGTCGAAATGATTACCGTATTGGATGGCAACAATTCAACCGGGAACGTCAGGACCGTCCTGGATTCATTCCCTGTCGCCAGCACCCGGAAGAAAACTCCTTTTCCTTCTGTTTTTTCGATGCGTATATCCAGCGGAACCATACCCAGTGATTTGATCAGTGCTTCCTTAACACACCATATCCTGGTAAAGCTTACATCATCATCATGATCAATGTTTTTGAGCTGTTCCAGCACCGTTGAAAATTTACCTTCGGTGAGTTGCTCCCATTCTTCCCTCTCGCGATTGCATATATACTCGATATCACATCCCTGGTCTCCGGCTCCCATAGTCATCATCAGAACGGAGCGGCTATGTGACAGTGAAATATTCACCTGTCTGTTTTCTAAAACAGGCTTTCCGTTAGGAGCCCAGGCTATCGTGCAGGGTTTTTCAATATCCTGAAAAGTATTGATCCAGGAACTGAATACACCGTTTTCGATTTCATGCCTTTCATTCCTGTCTGTTCTGTTAAACTCCTTATCATGTTTATAAAGATTTATATGAAGTTTACCATCGATAAACGATTCATACTGGTCCATTTCAGCATTCAACTTTTCCCTGAAAAGTGTATCCAACGCTGCAATCTTTGTTGCATCGGGATATTGCGGCGTTGATTCAAGAGCCTTGACTTCATAGCCTGTGATCTTCTCCACAATCCTGTCGTTGCAAACAAATTCCACATTACAAAGAGCCCTGTTCTCCGATTGTTCAACCAGGGCGCTATTGACCAGGCCCCTGTTATTCAGAACACCCGTATCATAAATATCCCATCTTTTTATGGATACCGGGAGGTATTTCTTCCCGGTAAGGTAAATCTGAACCGACTGGAGAAGAACATCCCTCAGTAAAGGATTGCCGGCAATCATAGGAGAACGGATCTCCTCACTCCAGGCTTCCTGGGAACCATCACTGCCGTTCATTTTTGTAATGAAAGCAGCCTCTTCCCTGTCGAGGGAAACCATTTTATCGATATGCTGAAATTTCGGACCCTGGAACAGCAGCCAGGAATAAAGGTCGGATTCTGGACTGATTTTCAGAAATTCATCGGGAAGCTGAACCGGCTTTGAAACTTCAATTGGTTCAGTGTGGATGGTGAATTCGCCTGAAAAATGGAATTCGGTGAAACCGGAATCTTCAGTGGAGATCCCTGCAAAAATTCGGATACTCTCATTGCCCGGTTGACCGTTCTCCATCAGGCGGGCTGATAACCCGATTTCCATGCTTCCTACAGGAGGAACCACAACCGGCCGTCTGAGCGAGATGTTTTCAATAGTAAATCCTGCAGGTTTTGAAACTCCCGCCAGGAAACACGATACCTGGGCCATGGCTTCCAAACCGAACACGGTTGGAAATAACAAGGAACCTGAATAATTGTGATCATTCAGGTAAAGATCTGTTGATGCATCCAATTCCACCCTGGCTGAAATTTCCCTGCCCGGTTCATAAGACCGGATATCCTTAAGAAACCGGTTTGCCGTTATCATGGGTTTTATCGTATTCCATGTATCCAGTCCCCCCATCCGGCTTGAAATCACTATTTGCTGATCGGTATTTTCATGGTTGACCCAGAAAAGAAATTCCCTGATACCCGCTTCAGGGTTGATTGAGCCTATTCCCCTGGATGCCAAGTGACTGTTACTGCCCAATCTTACACCCATACCGATTTCGTCCCATATGCTGTAAGCGATTGTACGTATTTGAATTTTTGAATTCGCAACAGTTGAACGCAGAAACAAATCGAGGTTCTCATTGGAGAAAGCATACCAGCTGTTTCCGGGCATTCCGGTAATCCCGATAATCGAAGTGAGCGCTATGTAATGCTTAATGCTGAATTGTTGGAGCGCCTCGTGAAGATTAAAAAACCCGGAGATTTTTGGCGCCATTTCTTTCAGCGCGTCCTCATATGCGACCCTTTCGGCCTTTGCCGGGACGTTCCTTCCTGCACCATGTAAAACACCGGTAATAGTGCCATATTTTTTACAGATATCGCTGATTGCATTCTTTACAGTCAGTGCATCTGTAATATCACACTGGTAATAACTGACCTCGAGATTTTCTTTGCGATACCGGTCAAGCAACGATTCAATTTCAGATGTTACCGCGGAACTGCCTAAAAGAGCCGTTTTGCATTTTGATTCCTTTGCCAGTGCGAACATGCATTCTGCCGTAATCCCTTTTGCACCGCCGGTGGCGACAAAAACATCGCCCGATGATGGAGCATCCGCAATATCATTTACATTCTCATGCGCTAATGCCCTGTAGGCCATCCGTCTTCTGAGTAAAGAGGCATCATATCCGACCGCATCAAAACGCTGTTCAGTAAGAAACTCCTGCATGACTGACCTGATTCCGGTTTCCGGCTGAATGCTTTTATCGGTTTCCACAACCCTGATCATCAACTCCGGTCTTTCATGATGCAGGCTGGCCGCGAATGATACCACACCTGCGCCGGGAACCTGCTTCGCCCCGTGGATATTCTTCACAAATAACCCGTCGTTGAACTGCAGGAAGCCGATCATTTCCATTTCATCGAGGCGGGACGTTAATGTAGTGAGTAACCTGACGGTTTTCCTGATGGCTGATTCATTCAGCGGATCCCGGGGTACCAGAACTAAAATGCAGCAGTTTTGAAATGAGGCAAGCGTATTCATTTCAGCGGACTTAACCCATATTACTCTTACAGGAAGCTTTCCGGTGATCAGATTCAACTGGTCCGGATTTATATCTTCATCATGAAGAATCACAAGGCATTTCTCGTTCCAGAATTCATTAAAATGCTGTTCTTCAACCGGTAATGATTCCTCTTGTAATTCAACCGTATAGGAGTTAACCCAATCTGTAGTGTAATCATTGCCTTTCTCGTTCACACCCTCAGGAGTCGTATTATCTGAAAACTCCTTAATGATCTGGTTAATTGTAGAGTTTGCAAGCGTTCCGGCGTTTATTCGTTTTTGAATATTGAATTTTTTCTGCAGGTGTGAAATGAAGGATCCAGCTTTTATGCTATCCATGTTCAGATCATCGAGAAGCCTGTTTTCACCGGATAAGGCTTCCCGCGGAAAACCGGTTCGACGTGCCAGTTCCAGGTAAATTTCATCTGTAAGTGAAGTTGTTTTCCCGGCAGAATTCTGCTGATTCGAAACCTTTTGAGATCCAGGCCCGATTACCGTTTGGAGGTTGTGAATCAATTCGCCGATTGGTGCATTTGATAGCAATGATACATTTAATTTGCCGGGAATTCCAAGTGTTTTGGCAATACCGTTTACCAGTGTAGCCGATTTTATGCTGTCCAGGTTGAGATCATCCAGCAACCGTAGCTGATCATTTAAAGTTTCCTGGTTAAACCCGGTCATTTCATGAATTCTTCTGTACACAAGCTGCTGTACTTCAGGAGTATCACTCTGCTGAGGTGCTGAAACCGGTTTGGTATGCAATACAGGCTTGGGCTCATTTACTTCTCCGGCCGGATGCATCTCTTTAAAATGCCTGTAATCGGTATCCACCATTTCACGAATGAAGGAACCCCTCTTCTTCAGATAATTCCTGAATTCATTTCCGGGTTTCATATCCAGCAATTCATGGAAAGATTCCCTGCTTTCATGATGTGGAACCTCAACCTCGGGGAATGGCTTTTCGAGGGGATTGACAATGAAATTTTTCAAACTTGCCGGAATAAAAGGACGGATCAACCGGTCCTTGTATAATTCTTCGGTATTGATAGGACTACCTGATACAAATACAGCACCCAACAAAACATTCAGCGAAAGGTCATCTTCGGCGACTGGTTCAACAGGAAATACAGGCAGGTCAGGATCAATAGAAGAAATCAATCCGCTCAGAACTCTTCCCGGGCCTATTTCGAGGACAATATCACATTTCTTTTTCAGGGTGTTTACTGAACTTATAAAATCGACGGGACTGGTAGCCTGGGATGCAAAATACGTATTCAAATCGTTGCATTCCGTAAGGATATTTCCGTTCATACTGCTGATTAACGCAATATCCGGATTTTTCTGCGATGTGTGAGGCAGGTTGAAACCTGCAAGGTCGCCGGCCACATCGGCAATCAGATCGGAGTGAAAAGCAGCAGAAACCGGAAGTTCAACACCTGAGATCTGATCTTCTGAGGCTAATTGAAGAATATTCTTAATGGCAGCGGATGTTCCGCTGATTACAGTTTGTTGCGGGGCGTTGATATTGGCAATAGTTGCATATTCCTTCACCCTTTGAATAAATTTTTGAGCCTCAACCGCAGAACACTGGAGACTGGCCATACTACCTGAACCTTTTACTGCCATCGATTTTCCCCTGAATATGGAAAGACTCAGAAGCGAATCGAAAGGTAAAAGACCCGCTGCATGAAAGGCCATCAATTCTCCCAGGCTGTGACCTGTAACACAGGATACGCGAATGCCAAGGCGTTTAAGGTATTCGAACCACAATAGTGAAGCGAGTGTAATAGTTGGCTGAGCAATATCGGTTGGCTTTAGCTGCGACTGCCAGTATTTGAGTTGGTCCTTATCAGACGCCCTTTCCTGATCACGAAAAATGAATGAACGTAGATCAGATGAATTATCCCTTTCAAACAGATCTGCAGCTGTTTTTACCATTGTCCTGGCCCAGTCGTAACGCTCCACCAGTTTCCTGGCCATGTTGATCCGTTGTGAGCCCTGGCCCGGGAAAGCAGCTCCTATTCTCAGGTTTTCCTTTTTTTGCCCGGCGATAACTGTGCCGGATTCCAGCCGGATTATCGATGAATCATCCGATTCATTCAATCGGGTAATCAACAGATCAATTTTCTTTTCCAGGTTAAATGGCGTTTCAGCTATAATAGCTGCACGGTATTCCCCGGTAAAATCAATTTTTTCGTTCTGAAAACAGGCAAGGTCAGACAGTTCTGCATAGCTGATACCTTTTGCATTATGGCGGCTGACCTTCAGGGATTCGATCACCTCCGCCCTGGTATGGCCGGTAAAAAGGAACAATTCATGAGTCTGCACAGAGGCCATAAGTTTTCTCTCTTCCAGCACCGGTTCGAGTTTGACGAACGGCCGGCTTCCGGAATGAAGGATCACGTGGCTGTTGATTCCACCGAAACCCATGGCAGATACCCCTGCATACAATTCATCAGATGGGTTTTTTACTTCTCCATGAATGACAGGGTATAAACACCTGGCTTTTTCAACAAAGACAGGATTTGGTTCCTTAATATTGGCAGTGGGAGGAATGATTCTGCGGTTCAGAGCGATTGCTGTTTTAATAAAAGCTCCTATTCCTGCAGCAGCTTTGGTATGTCCGACGATTGATTTAAATGATGTCACACCGCAATGCCTTGATTGTAATTCTCCATTGCGCTGGAGGGCATTGGTGATGGCCTCAATTTCAACCTTATCGCCGACTTTTGTGCCGGTTCCGTGTCCTTCAATAAAACTCAGTTCCACCGGATCAATTCCGGCTTTTTCTCCGGCCCGGATAAGGGCTCTTGATTGTCCATCCACACTGGGCGCCGTGATTCCGCCTTTGCCGTCGGACGAAATACCCCAGCCATCAATAACCGCATAAACCGGGTTGTTATCGCGGATAGCATCTTCAAGCCTCTTCAATACTACCATTCCGCAACCCTCTCCGGGCAGAAATCCCCTGCCGTTTATATCATAAACCCGCATTTCATCAGAAGTGAGGGCCCCTGTTTTTGCAAAACCGATTAATTCGAAAGTATCCAGGCTTATATCAACTCCGCCGGCAATAACCATGTCCATCTGGTGCAATTCAAGATAATTGGCTGCCGTAACAATAGCCAGCAGCGAGGATGAGCATGCCCCGTCAACAATATATCCTCCTCCATGGACATCGAGGTAATTGCATATCCGGCCGGCGATTGTATTGGCAAGTCCGCCTGCCAGCGTATCTTCGGTAACCGGATGGAACACCGATTTATAATAGGCCTCCATGGTGCTTTCGAGTTCATCCACCATGTCAGACAATCCTTTCTTTTTTGCCGATTCGCGAAGCGCTTTTCTTACATAAGGCCAGCGAAGCAACATCTGGTTTGACCGGGTAAATTCACCGGTAAGGGTATTTCCCAGGATAGCTCCTGTTTTCTCACCCGGTAAATTATTCCTGCTGTAACCGGCATCTTCAATAGCCTGCAATGCCGTGTCAAGAGCAAGCCAATGAACAATATCCGTGCTTTCGAAAGTCTGTTTTGGTATTTTTTTATCCAGCCAGTCAAAACTATATCCGTCAATGACTGCTGCTTTATTCTGGTATGTCTTGTTTAAAACAAGCGGATCAGGATCATAATAATCGTGATTGGGAAGTCTCACATCGGGCATTTCCCTGAACTGGCGTCGTCGTGACAGGATGTTTTCCCACAGATGGAGGGGATTGTGTGCACCGGGATAAATACAGCCAATACCTATAACGGCTATTTTACAGCTTTTGTCAGGTTTGTTAGTTTTGCTCATAAAACTGAAATATTTAGTTTAACTTTTGTCATTGCCGCAATATCATCCCTTATTCGTTCTTACAAAACGGATTTAAAGGAGAATCAATCAGAACTCTCCGTTAAGGATAAAACTTCTAAGGGTGAGGTATGAAAACCTCACGGTCAAAAAAAACGGGTGTGGGGGTTGGATGGAAAAAAAGGAACTTAAAACGCGCTTATGAAATATTGACGTCTTTTACTTCAACACTAACTGAAGAACTTATCCAGTTTTGCGCGTCATTTAAGGTACTAAATGCCTTGATCTGGAATTGATTGTCAGTCCTTTTGTTTGTGTAATCCACGTAAAATTTAACTGCCAGTTTGCCAAACGCACTTTCAGGTAACACAAACGCCACTTTTTTGGCTCCGAAACGATAAGCCCGATCGTTTACATTTGAGTTAAGCCACATGAGATCATCCGGTTTGACAACTTTGAGAAGTCTTGCGTCATTAATCCATCCCAGGTTGGGCATAGACTTGATTTTTTCCTCCATGAAATCCATTCCGGTAACAAAGGGTTTTCTCCATGTATCACCGGCAAGGTACCTCAACGGTTTCCAAATAATAGCAGGGATTTCAGGAACGAAGTCAAGTTTTACATTTGCATCTTCAAATATTACCATAAAATATGTTTATTAGGAATTTCATTAACAACTGGGTGCAGTTTCAAAAATAATAAAATTCTGAAAACTTCATTGTTCTTCGTGTGAAATAATTGAATAATAATAATTATGCAATGCATGCATATTAAAAATTCAACCGGATCACCGGCATTCGGAATTTTTATTTATTTTTATTATGAAACCCTACCTGCTTCCTTCACATATAAAGGTAATAAGTAAAGATTGTTAGTTTGCAACTGTAAAAGCTTTCTTTCATGGATTTTATTGATATGCGCACTATTCTGTTCAGTTTCCTGATCAGCGACATAGTCAGTGTTATTGTAATCGTCTACCTGTTCGCACAGAACAAGAATCGTTTTAAGGGAACCGGATTCTGGATTATTAATTTCTGCCTGCAGACTTTCTCGTTAGTATTCATCACTCTCAGGGGGATTATACCGGACTGGATCTCTATCGTAGTCGCAAATGTTTTTGTGATCAGCGGGACCCTTTTCGGTTTGATCGGACTACAGAGGTTTTTGGATATAAAAGTCCGGAATATTCATAATTACATAGTACTGGCCGGGTTTACAGTGTTTCATTACTGGGCCGGAATTATTCATCCTGACCTGGACTTAAGAGATCTGAATATCAGCATTGCCATGCTGATCATATGCTCGCAATGCAGCATCCTGGTGTGGTATCGTAGTCCTTCACATCTGAAAAAAACTACTTTTGGAGTCGGCCTTGTCTTTGCGTTATACTGTGTTGTTAATGTAATCCGCATACTTGTATTTTTTATTTCTGAGAATCAGACCAATAATTATCTGGAGTCTGGTAATTTTGAAAAGGTGGTAATCTATTCTTACCAGGCTTTACTTATCCTGCTTACGTTCTCCCTGGTTCTGATGTATAATCGGCGGCTCCAATCCATCCTCGAAAGTGAAGAAACCGAATTAAAAGAAAGCACCAGGAAGTTATATACCTTAAATAATAATCTCAATGGAGTAGTCTACCGGCGTTCCAATGATCAGGACTGGACGTTGCAATATATCAGTGAAGGCGTTTACAACCTTACCGGTTACCCTTCAGAGAATTTTACAGGAGATTCTAAACTGCTGTATAGTTCTCTCATTCATAAAGAAGACCTGAAGGAAATACGGAATAAAGTTCAATCGGCTGTGGAAGCGAAAAATCCATATACACTTGAATACCGGATTAATACAGCATCGGGCAGGCTACGATGGGTATGGGAACGTGGCAGAGCAGTTTTCAATGAAAATCAACTGGTGGCGCTTGAAGGTTTTATTTCCGATATCACAGAAAAGAAGTTAGCTGAAGACGAAGTTAAAAGACTCAATATTGAACTGGAAGGGAGGGTATTCCAGAGGACCCTGGAACTGGAGGAAAAGACTGCTGAACTCGAAGCATTCAGTTATTCGGTTTCTCATGATTTGAGAGCGCCGCTTCGTGCTTTATCTGGTTATACTTCAATCTTAGGTGAAAAGTATGCTTCTTCGATGGATGAGGAAGGCCTGAATCTCATGAATTCAATTACGTACAATATCCGTAAGATGGATAATCTGATTGTCGCATTGCTCACTTTCTCAAAGATAGGCAAACAGGATATCCGGTTCAGTTCTGTTAATATGGTAACAATGGTTCAGTCCATAGTATCTGAATTGACTTCAGAAACTAAAAACCGATACAACATCATCATAAATAACCTGCCCGTGTGTCATGCTGATGCGCCCATGATATATCAGATCTGGGTGAATCTGATCCATAATGCGATAAAATATTCCTCTAAAAAGGAAAATCCGTGCATTGAAATTGGCAGTTTGTCGTCTGAATCTTATAACGTCTATTATATAAAAGACAATGGTGTTGGTTTTGACAGCAAATATATTGACCGGCTATTTGCTGTTTTTCAACGGCTGCATTCAGAAAAAGACTTTGAAGGTACGGGAGTCGGACTCGCCATCGTCAGAAGAGCAGTTAACCGGATGGGAGGGAAAGTCTGGGCTGAAAGTAAGTTAGATGAAGGAGCATCATTTTATTTTTCCATTCCAACATAACCATTTATGAATAATCCATTGCAAATATTAATCCTGGAAGATCTTATATCCGATGCTGATCTTCTTAAATATGAAATAAGCAAAAATAATATTCAGTATACCCATCTGGTTGTTGAAACGGAGAATGACTATAAGGATGCCGTTTTAAAGTTTAAACCCGATATCATTCTTTCGGATTACTCATTACCAACTTATAATGGTATGCTGGCGCTTGAATACCGGAACGATGTGGCTCCTGAAATACCTTTTATTCTGGTTACCGGTTCGCTGAATGAGGAAATTGCAGTTGACATTATGAAACATGGTGCAGATGACTATGTTTTAAAGGAACATCTTACCCGGATTGGTACCGCTATTGCAGGAGCCTGCGAAAAACATGCGCTGATCCGGAAGAAAAATGAAGCTGAAGAGCTGCTGCGCATCGTATTCATGGCTATTGACCAGAATCCGGCATCCATTGTTATAACCGACACGAAAGGATTAATAGAATATGTAAATCCAAAATTTACTGCACTTACAGGGTATTCCTTCGATGAACTGGTTGGAAAAAAACCGGGGATTCTGCGTTCAGGTTATACTTCTGAATCGGAATATAAAAACTTATGGAATACGATTTCATCTGGCAAAACATGGAAAGGAGAATTCCAGAATCTTAAAAAAAACGGCGATTTCTATTTTGAATCGGCGCTGATTTCTCCCATAATTGATGAATCCGGCACGGTGACACACTATGTTGCTGTCAAGGAAGATATTTCTCAGAATAAACTGGCCGAAAAGAAAATCAAGTTATTGAATGAAGCCATTGAGCAGAGTCCTGTATCAATAGTGATCACTGATTCGGAAGGTAAAATAGAATTCGTCAACCGGCAATTCACAGTACAAACCCAGTATACACTTGAAGAGGTGTCAGGAAAAAGTCCCAGGATTTTTAACCGTGGTCATATACCGGATGATGAATATGATCAAATGTGGAATATGCTTAAAGCTGGTGAAAGGTGGCAATTAGAATATAATAACCGGAAAAAGGACGGCACCTTTTACTGGGAGAGTCTTAATATTTCTCCGTTGTTGGATCATCAGGGAAAAATTGCCAATTATATTCTTGTAACTGAAGATATTTCAGCGAAAATATTCATGCTTCAGAACCTGATGGAGTCAAAGGAAATTGCTGAACTAAATGAAAAAAGATATCGCTCCCTGTTTGAAAATCTGATAGAGGGTTTTTCTCTCTGCAAAATGATATTTGAAGATGACATTCCGGTGGATTTCGTGTACCTGGAGGTAAATCATTCTTTTGAAAATCTGACAGGTCTTAAAAATGTAATCGGTAAAAGGGTTTCCGAAGTAATCCCGCGAATAAGAGAATCTGATTCCCGGCTTTTTGAGATCTATGGACGAGTTGTAAAAACCGGTAAACATGAACGGTTTGAAATGTATGTTGAAAGTTTGAAGGAATGGTTTTCGGTTTCCGTTTATAGTCCGGAGAAGGATTATTTTGTTACTGTTTTTGATGTCATTACCCAAAGAAAGAATACTGAAGAAATTCTGATCCATGCAAAAGAAAAGGCTGAAGAAAGTGATCGTTTGAAAACAGCCTTTCTGCATAATATATCCCATGAGATCAGGACTCCTCTGAATGCCATAATAGGCTTTTCCTCCCTGCTGGCGAATTCAGATTTTCAGCAGGAAAAGAAAGACGAATTCATGAATATTATTGATGCCAGTAATAACCAATTGCTTGCCATCATATCGGGAATTCTTTCTCTTTCCACGCTGGAGGCGGGCCAGGAAAAGTATATAGAGCAGGAAACGAACCTAAATGAAATTGTAGCCACTGTCTTCAACCAGTTTAATGTTGGTCATAATAATCCGGCCGTGAAATTAAGCTATAAGACAGCACTACTCAGCAGGGAGTCAGTCGTTCTGACTGATCCGGTTAAGCTCATGCAGATTATGGTCAACCTGGTTGGTAACGCGTTGAAATTTACAGCGCAGGGAGAAGTACAATTTGGCTATGAGGTAAATATGGATATTATTGAATTTTTTGTAAAAGATACCGGGATCGGAATACCCGAGGAAGATCATGTAAGGATATTTGAAAGATTCAGGCAACTCGACAATTCGGCTACCCGAAAATTCGGCGGGATCGGATTAGGCTTAGCGTTATCGAAAGGATATATCGAATTGCTTGGAGGCAGTGTAACCCTTGAATCCAAACCGGGGAATGGATCACTTTTCAGATTTACGATACCGTTTAAGCCTGTAAAAGACTTTCAGGTGATTGATGGCGTTAATGAGAATTCCGATTCCGAATTAGCGGCTTTTCAAAGCAAATCTATACTGGTTGTTGAAGACGACTTTAACAGCTACCTGTTAATAGAAAACTTTCTGGAATCCCTGACCCATAATATAATTCATGCGGAAAACGGGCAGGTTGCCGTCAGATTGCTTGAAAAGCGTGAATTGCCTGTCCTGGTGTTGCTGGATATCATGATGCCTGTAATGAACGGCATGGATACCATAGGAATTATAAAGAAACATTATCCGGAACTTCCGGTTATAGCGGTTACTGCATATGCCAACGAAGAGGATTTGCAGGAAATTAAAGATGCAGGTTTTGATGATTATGTTTCAAAACCCATTCGCCGGCAGGTTCTTATGAATAAGATCAGGAAGTATTTGGAATAAACAGGGGGATTCAAAAGCAAAATCCAGATAAGTGCAAATGCCTGAGATTTTTATGGTTTCCCTGGCACAATAGCCCTCATCGGGAAGTATTGATACCGGTTAATTCTGGAAGCAGGATCGTTTGTGATAAATTCTTTAACTTCCTCTTCGCTTTCAACCGAAATAATGCCCAGTCCGTAAACCGCTTCCGGATCCATTACCGGACCAAAGGCAAGGACCTTGCCCTGGTTCATGATTTCAGTCCAGTATTCAACATGTTTCATCATAACAGCTCTCTCTTCATCGGTCATTGTTTCTGCAAAATCAGGCCTTGATGGCAGCAGGTACAGAACAAAATATTTTTTCTCCATGAGTTAATGATTTAATTATCTAAAACCTGTAACACACCCCAAACTTATTGTACCAGCAAACAGGAGGCCTATTGCTTTCATTTCTGAAAATGATTTGGAGTTCATCTAACTTCATTGCGTTTAATGAAGATAGAAAAAAAGTTTAACACAGAACGGATTTTTCCGGTAATTTGGATGATCCTGAAATGGTTAAATTTGAGCTTAAGAGAATACATTTTACTTCGGATCTAGGCATGACCAAAACATTACAGATTATTAAGGGAATTATGAATTTCAAAACCCTTATACTAATAATGCTATATACGTGTATCCAGGGGTGCTCAAAATCAACTGTCGATCCTATATGTTATCTTAATAAACCGAGGGATACTTACAAATATCCAATATTACCAAGATCACCAGAATGGGCATTATTAAATACCAGTGAAGAAATGGATTCGGTACTGCAGATCCCTAATCAGATATTAAAAAGTATATCTACTGAAGGGCTGGTTGAAACGTCATTACATTATCCAAGATTTTCGGATCTATATTTTAGTGATGATTATCAGAGAGCTTTTAATATTATAGAGAGTCATTTTAATGGATTTCAAGAACTTCTCAAGAGAAGTGATGCTGCGTCCGTACTTACTGAACGATATGAATTGATGGATCCTTCCTGCATCCACAATAATTATCCTTCGATTAATGGTGATGGCAGTAGTACTTCTTTTTCATTTGCTTTTATTGAAATTTTAATCGCTCAATATGAAATCCTTTCCCTACTTGAAAATGAGAATTTGCAGACTTTACTTAAAGAATGCTTATTAAAATATGAAGTGAAGAAAGATAACAATTCTTCACTTTTTACTTTAAAACATTCTTTACTAATTGCTGCAAGAATAATGTATTTCGATAATTATGATCAATTTATTCAGGAATATAATAACAATGAAAGTATTAAATTTTTTACAGATAGGGTAATGCTCCTAGATTCTACAACCCTTGATGTTATATATGACTTAGCGAAAAGATTTCCAAATTAGTTTAGGCTTAATGAATCAATTCATGTTTTCGATTCCGGAACACTGTTCTAAGAAACCACTACCCACAGGCCGGCACGCGATGGCCGCTTGTGATCACAAAAAAAGCTAAGCCATTTATATAAAAGGATGATTAGGAGTGATTACTCGCACCCACAGGCCAGCACGCCATGCCCGCTCGTGATCACAAAAATAAAATAAGCTGCCTGTCAGGGCAGCTTATTTTATTTTTGTGATTCCGGCGCGATTCGAACGCGCGACCCACAGCTTAGAAGGCTGTTGCTCTATCCAACTGAGCTACGGAACCATTTGTTAAATTTCGGGCAGGCAAAAATAATAAAAATTGGATTGAGTGATATGTGATTGTGAAAAAAGATGATACTGGATACTGGATGCTGGATGCTGGATGCCTTCGGTCCCATAGGTCGCATAGGTCGCATAGGTCCCAGGAATGAAGAATGAAGAATGAAGAATGAAAAAATGAAGAATGAAAAATGAACTACTTTTATTTAATTAACACCCTCAACCATGAAACACGAATGGAAAACGGCTGAAAAACAGTATTATTCACCGAAAAACAAACCCGAACTGGTTACCCTGCCGGCATTTAAGTTTTTCACTGTTACCGGAAAAGGAAATCCTAACGATGAATTCTTCGGCGAATACATTTCGGTTCTCTATGCCCTCTCCTACGCCATCAAAATGAGCCCTAAAAAAGGAATTGCTCCTGCAGGCTATTTCGATTATACCGTGTATCCACTTGAAGGGGTGTGGGACCTTACCGAAGAAGGCAAGAAATCATACAACGGTACAATTGATAAGAATGAGCTCGTTTTCACACTCATGATCCGCCAACCCGATTTTGTGGATGATACCTATGCAGCCCTGACTCTCGAAAGAACCAAAAAAACAAAGCCTCATAAATTACTGGATGCTGTTAAATTCGAAATTATCACCGAAGGTCCGTGCATCCAGATGCTCCACCTGGGCAGTTACGACAGCGAACCGGCTTCCTTTGCCCTTATGGAACAATTTGCTGAAAAGGAAAAACTCAAAAGACTTTGTAAAACTCACAGGGAAATATACCTCAGCGACGCAAGAAAGGTGGCAACGGAGAAGCTGAGAACAATACTGCGGTTTAAATTATACTAAACGACTCTGACAGGTCCACCGGACTCTGTCAGGTCAGTTCAAAAAAAAATTCCGGATGAGACACATCCGGAATTTGAGTGAATTTAGGTGAAATTTTTACAAGCTTACAGTTCCAAGAAAACGACGCTGACAGGTGCGACACTGTCAGGTCTGCAAGTTTACCTTCTTCTTATATACATATTCAATACCGAAGAATCAGTTCCTACATTACTTGTGTCATTGCCCGTACCTGTAGTATCATTCCCTACTCCGGTTGTGTCATTTCCTACACCCGTTGTGTCATTACCAACACCTGTGGTGTCATTACCAACACCTGTTGTGTCATTTCCAACACCTGTGGTATCATTACCCATACCGGTAGTATCAATACCAAGTGCCATTGCAATGCTGTCAGCTTTGGCAAGATGTTCGTTAATATCCGGAAGATACATGTTCACATAGCTTTTCAGACTGGCATCCTGTGTGCTGTCCTTAATAGCCTGAAACATGTTTTTGACTTTGGTGTGAGCCATAATCTGACTTTTAATGTAACTCTTGTCGAAATCACCACCATTCAGCGCTGTCAGGCTATCCCGTAAAGCACCGTTAACCGTGTCAAGATTAACCGGGAGATCAATATTTCTGCCGTTAGCCAAAGAATCCAAATCACTTTGTGATTTCTGATGATCTCTTACCATCATTGCTCCGAACGCTTTAACGAGTGTATCACCTCCCTTAAGAGTAGCAAGCTGGCCAAGGGTTATCTCAGCCAGATTTGATGCACCAATCTGTTTGATCACGCTTTCATTTTTTCCATTCGAATTCCCGTTGCCGTTGTTGTTGTTATTGTTATCATTATCATCATCCTTATTACAGGAAATCGCCACTACCAGTGCGGGTATTAACAGATACGTCAGCCAATTTTTCTTTCTCATTTCCATAACGCTTTATTATTTAGTTTGGTGTCTATTGTTCAAAAACCGTACATAACAAAGCTTTTAAATCATTTTATTGTTAACCAATGATTTATAAAAATTAACGATTCCCCCGAATGGGGAAGAATGGCAACAGGTGTAGAAGGATGCAACAGATGAAGAAGTTTGAAAGTTTGAAAAAGAAGTTTGAGGAAGAAGTTTGAAGAAGAAGTTTGAGGAAGAAGTTTGAAATGATTTCAAACAAGATTTAACTACGTCAAACGCGAAACGTCAAACAGCGAAGCCTTCAAACAGCGAAGCGTCAAACAGCGAAGCTTTCAAACGTGAAAATTCAAACGGCGAAGCCTTCAAACCTCAAACCTCATATCTCAAACTTTCTTTTTAATTTCTGTTTTAAGCTTCTGAACTTCTTCTTCGAGAATCTTCAGATCGGTTACATCAACCTGGATGCCAAGAAGTCCCGTTTCACCGGTCGTGGCCAGCACAAAGGGACATTTCATAGTGTTCAGGTACCTAATCTTTCCCTGCTGGTTTTCCTTATGTATATAAGTGGTCTCGCCTTTCTTTATGATCTCAAGCTCCTGCTTGCGCCAGCTGTCTACATCCTCATCCGGGTGATTATCATAGTCGCTTGTACCGATAATCTGCTCTGCCCGCTTGTTATACACAGAAGCCACTGCATCATTCACAACAATAAACTTACCGTTTTCATCTTTCAGAAAGACTTTCGCGGGTACTTTATTCAAAACATCAATCAGCAGCTTGCGATTCTTTTCTATGGCTTTCGTCATTTCAAGCGCATCCATTTCCATGTTCTTTATCTTAGAAATGTTCTTGCTGATGCCAAATGTACCGATGACGTTTCCTTCGGTGTCCCTTAATGGCATTTTGGTTGTGTTAACCCAGTTGAAACGACCGTCGGCCAGAACTTCCTTTTCTTCCAGATCAATGATAGCCTTTCCGGTCCTTATGATTTTCTGTTCATCTTCGAAAGCAGGCCTTGCATGTTCGTCGGAGAAGAAATCAAAATCTGATTTTCCTAAGAGTTCTTCCTTTTTATTCAATCCAAACAGGGTCAGCATCGAATTACTGAAACGAATGAATTTGCTGTCCTTATCTTTGAAATAAATACATTCAGGAACATTATCCATCAGGGCATCCATTAATGCCTTTTCTTTATTCAGATCTTCCTGAATTTTCTCATTCATCTCAAGCTGGTACCTCAGGTCTTCCTGTGTGGCCTGCATTTCCTCCAGGTTCTGCCTCAGTTCCTCTTCCTGAGCCTTCAGTTCTTCAGCGTTTTCAATAGCATCCTGCTGCAGTCGTTTGATTTTCGTGATATCCTTGCTGATCCCGAAAGTTCCAATAATTTCACCATTTGCATTGCGTAACGGCATTTTTGTTGTGTTAACCCATGTATAGCTTCCGTCGGGCATGAGGTTTTTCTCTTCCAGGTCGATAATTGCTTTACCGGTTCTTATGATGGTTTGTTCACCGTCATAAGCGGGCTGTGCATGTTCTTTTGAGAAAAAGTCGAAGTCCGATTTGCCCATCAGGTCTTCCGGTTTATCCACCTTGAACAGTTTCATCATCGATTTGCTGAAACGGAGGAAACGGCTCTCTTTATCCTTGAAATAAATGTGCTCGGGAACACTTGTCAATAAGGCATCGAGGAGGGCCTTTTCTTTCATCAGCTCTACGCTTGCCTCTTCAATTTCCTTTTGCTTGGCTTTTATTTCGTCAGCCATTTTCGTGGCTTCAAATTCTTTATGCTTGATATCCGAAATGTCGAATTGCACTCCGAACAAGCCTGTAACACCCAGGTGTTCAATATAGAACGGCTTTTTAACTGTCCTCACTATAAGCCCATCATAACGCGACGGATCCCCTTCTTCATAGCTCTGGCTCTTGCCCGACCTGATGATGTCCATTTCCTGCCTGTGGTATTCCTCAGCCTCTTCACGGGGGTAAAAATCAAAGTCGGATTTCCCGAGGATTTCATCCACAGTACGGCCGTAATTATCAGCAACAGGCTTATTGGCAATGACAAACCGGCCTTCATCATCCTTCAGGAAAATCTTTTCGGGAATTTCATTAATAAGAGAAATCAGCAGTTTCCGGTAATCTTCCATTTCCTTCATGATCTTCTGATTCCGCTCATTCTCTTCTTCCTTGAGCCTTTCCATCTGCTCATGGGTAGCCTGTAATTCTTCGATATTCTGCCTTAACTCTTCATCCTGCGCTTTCATCTCCTCGGTCTGCTGCTGGAACCTTTCGAGGTACTGGGTGGTTTGGAGATGCAGCTTAACCGTTATCAGTGCCGCAGCAATACTTTCCGCTATTTTCTCAAGGAATTCAACTTCATGCGGTTTGAAATCTTCAAATGAAGCCACTTCCAGAACGCCCAGCACTTCCTCATCTTTTTTCAACGGAACGATCAGCAGGCATTTAGCTTTCGATCCGCCCAAACCTGACGTAATGTTCATATAATCGGCAGGAAGCTTATTTGTAAGTATTGTTTTCTTTTCAAGGAGACAGTTTCCGATAAGTCCGTCACCTGCTTCTACAATTTTATTCAGGTATTTAACCCTGTCATATGCATAGGCCGCAACCAGCTTGAGGTGCTGTCTTCCTTCGTCGTATTCCTCGGTAAGGAACAAGCCGCCCTGGTTGGCTGAAAGATATTGCACTATATTGCGGATGATATTCAGCGAAAGTTTTTCCAGGTCACCCGTATCCATACGCAAAATATCATTGAACATGGCAATTCCCTGGGTTGTCCAGTTTCGGATTTCATCCTCAATGGCACGCTTTTCTTCATCAAGCCTCCTCATGATCAGGCTTTCCCTTACCTTATTGAGAGTATGCCCATACTCATCCTTTTCGCCCGAAACAGGAAACGGTTCATCAATATTGCCTTTGCTCAGCTCATTAATATAGGATGCTGTATTTTTAAGCCTTTCATTCAAAATATCCACTGAGTTGCTGATAAAACCAATCTCATCTTCTGAATCCAAATTCAGCGTATCAATGCTTTCTCCTCTTGTCAATGAGGCTACAGTGTTTTTAATCTTTGCAAGCCTTCCTGTAATTGACTTATTTATCATTCCTGACAAATAAGCCAAAATCAGAGCTATGCCAAGGGTTATGAAAACAAGAATTACCATGAACCGATGAAGAGAGGCCAGTGCATCCGACTGGTCAACCTGGGTGAGAAGCATCCAGTTCAGATCGCCTATATGAAGCGGAATATAGCTGCACAACACTTCTTCCCCGGTTTCGGTCCTGTAATTTATAAGACCCTGCTCACCCCTGATCAGCTTTGAAAAAGTTTCGGGATCAACACCCTGTACCATTGATGTGCTGCCATACCGTTTCACATCCGCTGCCATTTGAGAGACGGAGGAATGCTTTTTAAGCCTTGCAGTGTATTTTTCTTTGTTGGTTGCATATTGAGGGTCATTGTTCCTGTAAAGAAAATCTGTACCGATTATAATGGATTTCAGGCTTGCTGTGGTGCCTGTTGTTTCATGATCATAGGCCACGAGCCTGTCGAGCGTATTGTCATCAACAGCAAATACAATGGCTCCTAGCAACTGGCTTCCGCTGAACACCGGTGTTGAAATGAAACTTTCTGATTTGTACAAAGAGGGTGCATAAACTGATGCATCCGTATAGGCAATTTCACCGGACTGCTGAAGGGCAACGGCATTTTTGAATGCCATACCCAGTCCGCTGTTTTTATAAGGACCTTCAAACAGGTTAGTCGCAAAATCAAGGTTTTTCTTTAGTGAGTAGATGACATACCCGGTTTTATAATCGACAAACAGGATATCCGAAACCCCTGCCTGGCGGGCAAAACTGATCATTTCAGGATGAACGGTAGCATGAACCGAACTGTAGGTGCTTCCATCCTCGGCTTTATTCATAGCGCCTTTCAAACCAAAAGGTTTGGGATTGGCCGCAATATATAAATACTGAAATATTCGCTGTTTTGTATCATTGGGAAGAAGCGCTTTCACATTGGTTGCATTCTCTATATCAAGCGCACCGGCAATTTCAGTCTTATAATACCCTTCAACAAGGGTATTGAGCCGGTCAAGACCGGTAACTGAAGAAGAAAGGTAGTTATCGTTTTCAATATTCAGGAAGGATTCATTAAACTGGGTGAAAGCGTCAACATTGCGGGCATCGGAGGCAAACACTCTCAATTGCCGGGTAAGGCCTTCGAAATAATCATCAATATATTGTGATTTCGTTTGTGACAGTAACGAAAGCTTGTCAGCCGCTTCGCGAAGTACAATTCTTCGCTGCAGCAGGTTTACCAAAAGAAGGAGCAGTCCAATGGCTACTATCGCTCTGATCAGAAAGTTAAACCTTGCTTTCCATTTGATGCTCCAGCTTCGCGGATTAAAAACAACCATCAAAAGCTTTTTTGGTGCAATCATGGCATTGTCTTCTGCTGACCTGTTCATAGCATTATGCTTTTATTTGCGAAAATTCAATCAAAGGATTTACGAGATTAGCTGTTCAGGTGTTACCAAAATACAAAAAAATAGAGGTCGGTTCTCAGAAAATAAAGAAATTACATTACATTTGCGATCTGTCAGAAAAAAATTTTTTCACTAATGAGTAAAAAGATTGAACAGCAGAATCCCGGTGGATTTCAAAGCGTTGAAAACGCACTAAGTCGTACAGAACAATATATCGAGGAAAATCAAAAGAGCCTCACCATCATCATTCTTGCCATATTGGTAGTAGTCGGCGGATACCTGGGTTACAAGAAGTTTTATCTTGAGCCTTCCAATAAGGAAGCATTGGCCTCCATGTACATTGCCGAGAACTATTTTGAAAAGGATTCTTTTAAACTTGCCCTTGACGGTGATGGCCAGAATGAAGGCTTTCTGAATATAATTGATGATTACGGCATGACAAAAGCAGCCAACCTGGCCCATTATTATGCCGGTATCTGTTACATGCGCACCGGTCAGTTCGAAGACGCAATCGAACAACTTGAAAAATTCGATGCCGAGGATGTTATGGTAGCCACTGTTGCCCTGGGTGCCATTGGCGACTGCAACATGGAACTTGGCAACAAGAAGGAAGCTGCTGATTTTTACATGAAAGCCGGCGCCAGGAAAAAGAATTCTTTTACTTCACCGATATACCTTAAAAAAGCAGGACTTGTCCTGGAGGACCTTGGCCAGTACGATAAGGCTATGAAAGCTTTTAACCTGATCAAGAAAAACTATCCGGCCAGTGATGAGGGACGTGTAATTGACAAGTATATCACTGAACTTCAAATTAAAATGAAGTAATCTGAGGGCGAACATGGCTACCGCTCTTAAAAACCTGTCCTCTTACGATCCCGGAAACATTCCGGATGCCGGAAACATGAAATTCGGCATTGTGGTAGCTGAATGGAACAATGAAATTACCTTTTCCATGCGTGATGCGGCTATTAATTCGCTTATCAGGCATGGCGCTTCAGAAGAAAATATTGTTATAAAACATGTGCCGGGTAGTTTTGAGCTTACCCTGGCGGCACAATGGCTTGCGGATACCGAAGAGTTTGATGCCATCATTTGCCTGGGCTGCGTTATTCAGGGTGAAACCCGTCATTTCGATTTCATTTGTGACGGTGTCACCCAGGGCATTACCCGGCTGAACATGGTTTATAATATTCCGGTTATTTTTGGCGTCCTTACAACCCACACATTGGAACAGGCAAAAGACCGCTCAGGCGGAAAACATGGCAATAAAGGCGACGAAGCTGCCATTACCGCCATTAAAATGGTTGCCCTTAAAAAGGATTTCGAATAGAGAATCCGGATCAATATGAATGAAGAAAAAGAGTTTGAAGACATCCGGCCTTACTATGATCCTGAAATCAACCAGGCGCTGAACCGCATTGTGACCGTTCCTGAATTCGGAAAAATCCTCGATTTTCTTTTCCCCGATAAAAACAAAGACGAAATTATAGCCACCCTGAAAGGGATTCAGACTGCACTTGATTTTCAAAAACAGTTTATGCATCCTCTTGTCTGTTCCATTGTGAACAAGACTTCAGGGGGACTTACCACCAGCGGATTTGAAAACCTCGTTCCGGGTACTCCCTATCTTTTTGTGGGCAATCACAGGGACATCGTCCTGGATTCAGCCATTCTGCAGGTTATCCTGCTGGATTTCGGGCATGAAACTTCAGAGATCACATTCGGAAGCAACCTGATGACAAACCAGTTTATAATTGACCTGGGAAAAGTAAACAGGATGTTCAAGGTAAACCGGGGCGGAAACCGGATGGAGTTTTTCAGGAATTCGATAATTCTGTCAGAGTATATCCGATTTACCATTACATCCAAGAAAGTTTCTGCCTGGATCGCACAACGGAACGGCCGGACAAAGGACGGAGCTGACAAAACCGAGACAGGCCTTCTGAAAATGTTCAATATAACCGGATCGTGCAATTTCTATGATGATTTCAGGGAGCTGAACATTGTTCCTCTTTCCATATCCTATGAATATGAACCGTGTGCCGCCTTTAAAGTAAAGGAAATGAGTTCCGTTACCAGCGGTATACCTTATCAGAAACAACCCAATGAGGACCTGATGAGCATTATTGCGGGAATTACCCAGCCGAAAGGCAGAATTCACCTTGCCGCATGCCGGCCTGTTAATACTTTCATTGATGAAATAGAGGAATCAGCCGGTATGAATGAAAAGATCAATCAGCTGGCTTCGCTTATTGATACTGAAATATACAGGAATTACAAACTCTGGCCGTCTAACCTGGTCGCCTTTGACATGTTGAATGGAACAAATTCACTGTCAGACCGTTATAGTCCCGAAGACAAAAAGCAGTTTGAAAATTATATCCATAAAGAATTATCGGTTTTCACAGGTAACAAATCCCTTCAAAAAGAGCTTTTGCTTAAAATCTATGCCAATCCTGTGATCAACGCAGGTTTTTAAACGGTATAAGCACAGCGGCTGTATCGTATTCAACTGATGCCGGCATATTGAAGGCAGAATAAATGTTCTGCGAAAACCGCGCTCCTTTAAAGTTCCCGAAGATAAATCCATCCTGATTTCCATTGATCAGGAAAACGTTTTTACTGAATATAAATCCTTCATAATCGCCGGGTTCAAAAGATACGGCATGTTCAAAACAGGTAACCACCGTGTTATTATATGCCTCAAAGTCGCGCATGGGTTGTGCAACAGGATCACACCACATAAAAATGCCGCTGCGGCTGTTTTTAACTCCATCATTATAACTTGTATTATTCCTCATCACATTGCCTTTCCATTCAGTTGCACCGGCATACTGAAAGATACCATAACCTGCACCTTCATTATTCGCGGAAATATTATTCTGCATCACCGAATACCGTATGCCACCGTCGAAATCAAACCCTCCCCCGTCTTTGCCGTGCTCTGAGGTTTTATTGTCATGCGAAAAACAGTTTTCGATCACCACACTGTCGCACATATAGGCCCAGATGCCTACAGGACCGTTTCCTTCCCTTGGCATATCCCAGCCATTATTCATGGCTTCACAATGATGAATATATCCATTTACCACACCGGCAATCAAAATACCGCTGCCACTGTGATTATCAGTGATGGCAGGACAACCCGGGTTATTTTCAGCTTTGCAGTTCCCAATCTCAACCGAATGCATGGTTTTGAATTTGCTTCCGTCAGTTCCGTATTCCGGCTCTCCCGATTCAGCATAGATGCCCGAGAATCCGTTATCATGAGCGTATACTCCTGCTATTTTAATATGGCTGCCGCCTTTCACATGAATGCCGCTATAAAGATAACCTGATGCTTCCACACTGTCAATTTCAATGTTCCGGCTTCCTTTTATGAATAAACCATCGGTTTTATTACTGTTAAGTCGCCCTGAACCGGTGACCACGAGGTTCCGGCAAACAAATCCGAATGCATTTTCGATTATTACGGCAGCTGAATCAAACGATTGGATATAAGCCTTGCCTTTACCATAAACCCCCAGTATAACCGGCGCTTTCAAAGAGCCACCTGCATTTTTAAAAGTCAGGCTTCCGCTGAACCGGGAACCAGCCTTCAGCAAAACCTGGTCGCCGGGCTTGAGAACGATCTCATTCGTCCTGGAAAGACTTTTCCAGGGAAGACCGGGAGTTAGTCCCGGATTACTGTCATTGCCGTTTTGGGAATCGAGATAATATACGGTAGTCGCACCTGGATCGCAACCGGTAATGATACCGGCTATCCACAGGTAAAGCAAGAATTTTCTCATCCGTGCTGTTTTATATCAAATGTAATGGATGCACGGATAAAAATCAACTATCAGGCCGCCTGTTTTACAAGTTCAACGCTAAGCTGCAACTTCACTTCATCACCGGCCACAGCACCGCCGGCTTCGGTCATTACATTCCATTTCAGTCCAAAATCCTTTCGGTTTAATTTTCCTGTAAGCTCAAAACCCACCTTATCATTTCCCCATGGATCCTTCATAGCACCTCCGTATTCCACGTCGAGCACTACTTCACGGCTTATACCCCTGATTGTAATATCCCCGGTAAGTTTATAGGCATCGCCTGATTTTTTAAAGCTTTTCGATTTAAAGAATATTTTGGGATTGTGGGCTGCATCAAAGAAATCGTCTGACCTCAGGTGCTTGTCCCTGTCAGGTGCATTTGTATTAATGCTGTCCACATCGGCTGAAAATTCGACATCGGCGTCTTCAAAATTATCCGATTGCGTCACCATTTTACCTTCAAAGCGTTCAAAACTTCCTGTGACAGTGGCAATAACAAGGTGCTTCACCTTGAAAAAAATTTCACTGTGATCAGGATCGATTACCCAGGTTGTTTTCATAAGTTTCATTTATTGTTGGAAATATAACACATGAACCAGGGGGTTGTTTTTTAGTAGTTTTAGCTTTGCAATTAAGTGTCAATCACACTATTACATTAAACCGTTAGTTTGTTAAAGAAATGTTAAAAAGTTGGACTTACTCTCGTGTTCTCAATTTTCGATTGTTAAAGAAACAACTAAATTCATAAGCCATGAGAAAAAATTACCTTACGTTTTTGTTAGTTTTAAGTGGGTTTCCGTTGGCGTCACAGTTGTGGGCGCAGGATTCTTTGAAAGTAAATTTTGTGGGGCTCGACACCTCGCTCAAAGGACAAAACCTCACGTTATATTTGCGAAACCCGCAGACGGGTGTATCCAGTGATAGTTTAATGGTAATGCCTGTGGATACCACCAACTTTATGCTGGGCTTTGATTCTGTTTCACCGGGCAACTACTTTCTTGATTTTTATGTGGATGCCGACGGTAACGGAAGATTTAATACGCCTCCCGACAAATCATGGAGAGTGGAACTTGACAGCTTCCAGGGTGATACAACCATTAACTGGAATTTTGATACCAATTATGTTGATATTACCTGGCCACCGGATACAAGCGGCGGTGATACAACAGGTGTTGACACAAGCCTCTTTGAGGTTGCCATTAACTTTACCGGTTTTGCTCCGCATGTTGGACAGGATCTGTATGTATATGTAAGAGATGCCTCTAATGGTGACAAACTGGACAGCCTTGCCATTGAACCTGTGGATTCATCAGACTTTGCCGTCGTATTTGATTCCGTTCAGGGAGGTAAGAACTACAATATCGATTTCTGGGCTGACCTCGACAGCAGCGGCACTTACAATGCTCCCCCGGTTGATCATGCATGGCGTATTGAACTCATGAATCTGATGGGCGACACGGTTGTTGATTTTGCTCATAACACTGACTTTGTCGACATATTCCCCGCTGATGATACCACCGGAGGCTCGGATTCGACCCTGAATCTTACAATCAATTTTACAGGATTTGATAGCACGGTCGGTCAGAACTTCTATGTTTACCTGAGGGATCCGCAGACAAATGACTTTATGGATAGTACACTGATAACTGCGCTGGACAGCAACGATTTTACGGTTGTATTCAATAATGTGACCGTAAACCAGAATGTCAACGTCGATTTCTACAGTGATGTAAATGCCAATGGTTCATATGATGCACCACCAACTGACCATGCCTGGAGAATTCAATTGACAAACCTGACAGCCGATACAACCATCCTGTTCCTGTATGACACGGTTTATACCGATATCGGACTTGGCGGACCTATTACAGGTGTAGCCGATGCTGACGGTGAAAAGGATTTCAGTTCCTACCCCAACCCGGTACAGGATGAACTTACTGTAAGCCTCAATAAGGGCGGTACCGGCCTGAGTATTTACAGTTTAACCGGAGCACTTGTATTACACCGGAACCTGACTACAGCCGAAAGACTGGTGAAGATGAATGTTTCCGGATTGAAACCGGGAATGTATATACTGAAATTCACAAGCGAATCCGGTTCAAGTCAGAAGAAATTCCTGAAAGAATAGGTTGATTTCTGTTCTGTGATCTTATAGTATCCAATCAAAACCTGCCCGGGTTGCCGGGCAGGTTTTTTTTTACCAACCTTGACAGAGCCTTCATTGCGAGGAGCCGGGCAAATAAATGATTATAGCACAAGGTTTTGTCGACAAAGCAATCTGGCCGCTTTATCATCACGCTCCTCGCAATGACGAGCTTTTCTTAATACTTATACTTGTTGCGATACTCCTTCGCCTCACGGATCATTTTGCCGAATTGTTTGCCGAGGCGCTTTTTATCCTCAATTTTTATTTCAAAATGCTGCTGCTCTTTCAGAAGTTTTTCATAGCTGTTATAGATTTTTGCATCCAGGGTGCCATTCTGAAAGGCTTCCAACACAGCACACCCGCTTTCATTCTGGTGCCGGCAGTCGGCATACCTGCAGTTCACTGCAAGTGCATCAATGGCCGGAAACATACCCGAAGAAGTGATCTCATCCTCAAGAGCGATGCCGAATTCGCGCATACCGGGGGTATCAATGATCATGCTGCCATCAGGCAGCATAAATAGATCACGGGTTGTTGTCGTATGTTTTCCTTTGGCAGTGGAATCGCTGATTTCACGTGTCGATAGAAATACCTCATCAAGCAGCGTATTGATTATAGAACTCTTGCCCACACCTGATGAACCGATCATAATGTGTGTTTTACCGGGCTGCAATACCGGTTTAAACGACCGTTCGAATTCAGACCGGTTAATCGTACTGCAGAATATCACAGGATAATCCCGTTGCAGTCGTGCCACTTCATGGCGGTATACTTCCCGGTCTTCAACAAGGTCTTCTTTATTCAGGACAATAACCGGTTTAATTCCGCATCCTGTAACCTGTACAATATACCTGTCGAGCCTCATCAGGTTAAAATCGCGGTCAAGGCCCTGGACAATCAGGGCATAATCTACGTTTGCTGCGAGAACCTGTATTTCACTGCGGTTTCCGGGACTTTTCCTGTAAAGTGAATTCAATCTTGGGAAAACCTCCATAATGTAACCCTGTGTTTCGTAATCGAGGTAGTATACCCAGTCGCCCACCCGCGGCATTTCATCCGGTGCTGAAGCGTACATCAGTTTGCCTGACAGCTCGGCCGGAAGTTCGCCTTTTTCGGTTGCCAGGTGGTATTTAAAGCCTTTCAGAGATACTACTCTTGCCGGTTTAAAGGCAGGATCTGTGTTTTTAATATAATGGTTATTGAAAAAATCATTCCATCCGAATTGTTCGAGAATCATGGGAATAGTGATTAGTGATTAGTGACTTGTGATTAGTAACTGGTAATTGGTAATACAGTTGTCTTCAAATACTATAAATACATTTAATATCGATTGAAGAACACCGATTTACGAATTGTGAAGTTTGTATTCCGGAAGAATTACAAACTTATACTAGCAGATATCCAAACGGATGGTTAACATAGACTGCAAATATAGAAATAAATATCGCTAATTTTCCACTTTTTAAGCTATGACGTTTGCAGAAAAGGTTTTGTCGTTTTACAGGAGTGTTGATTTCAGTGAATCGCTTCCCGATGGTATCCGTATTATGAATCCATTCAGGGAAAAAAGCGGTGCTTCCGAACTTGCTGAGGCGTTCTACATGAAGTATTTCAATGACACAAATCCGCGGAGAATCCTCCTGGGTATCAATCCGGGCCGTTTTGGTGCAGGAATTACAGGCATTCCTTTTACCGATACGATCAGGCTGAATGACAATTGCGGCATTCCTTTCAACGGTTTCCGGTCTTTCGAACCATCATCCGTTTTTATCTATAATATGATCGAAGCCTGTGGCGGAGTTTCTTCTTTTTACAGCCGGTTCTTCATCAGCGCCATTTGTCCTCTTGGTTTCATTAAGCAGAATGAAAAAGGAAAATTTGTAAATTATAACTATTATGATAGCCGGGAATTAACTGATGTGGTATATGATTTCATTATTGAAACGCTCAAACAGCAGCTTGATTTCCGAATCGACCGTGAAGTAGGCTATTGCCTCGGAACAGGCAAGAATGATGCGTTTCTGAGGAAAATCAATGAAAAACACGGCTTTTTCAAAACCATCATAACGCTCGAACACCCGCGGTACATTATGCAGTACAAAGCAAAGAAGAAGGAGGAGTATGTGGAGAAATACAGTTCGTCATTGCGAGGAGCTTGAAAGATAATTGATTATAGTCAAAATCTTAAGCGACGAAGCAATCTGCCAGCACAGGCACACCCTGGCAAAAAGGAATCTATCTGGTTATGTACTGCCAGTGCGTGCAGATTGCTTCGTCGACATTAAAATCCTGCTATAATCAAAATATGTCAAGCTCCTCGCAATGACGGCGTTACCAAACGGTTCTTCTAAACCTCCTTAATCTTTTTCACAATCGCATTCACATGTATCTGAGTGGTGTTGAGCATGGGAATGCCGGCGTATTCCGGCGCCGTAAGGATCAACGGAAATTCGGTGCAGCCAAGGATCATCGAATCGATGTGGTTTTCTTTAACCATCTTCCGGATGTAATCGACAAGCAAATCACGGGTTTCATCCCTGAATATACCGAGCTCGATCTCGGAAAACAGTTTCTGGTTTATCACTTTCCGGTCTTCCGGTTCGGGGACAATTACCTGTATATTATGTTTTCCGAAAACATCCTGGTAGAATGTGCCGTTCATTGTGAAGCCGGTTCCGAGCAAACCCGGATTTTTCAATCCCATTCGTTTGACTTCTTCACAAGTGGCTTCCACAATGCTGATCAGCGGTAACGGCGAACGTTCCCTGATCCGGTCGAACAACATGTGCGGCGTATTGGCCGTAATTGCCCCGAAATCAGCACCGGCTCTTTTGAGAGCCTCAAGTTTTTCAACAAGCAGATCCACTGCCCTGTCATATTTCTTCTCCTGCATCAGGTCGAGAAATTCAGACAGGGTTACACTGTAAATGATCATCTCGGGATAATTCATAATCCCTTTGTCATTCTTGAACGCATTGATGATGGCACTGTAATAATCAAGGGTCGACTCCGGTCCCATTCCTCCTATTAGTCCCGCTTTTCTCATAACATTAAGATGGTGTTGGTTTTACCGGCTAAGTACGGACTTTTTTTCGACAATTTTACGGGTCATCGCAAGAGGTACTTTTCTATAAGGCTGAAAATTTCATTCATACTGAAGGGCTTCGACAGTACATCGGTACATCCCGATTGCATGATCACATCCCTTTCATCAATGGCTCTTGATGCAGTCTGAGCGATAATTGGTACTTCTGTGTTAAATTTCCTGATTTCGCGGGTCACCTGTTTTCCATCCATATCAGGCAGCTGAATATCCATCAACACAAGGTCATAGCTGCCATTTTTGAACTCAGAAAGGGCCCCGGTTCCTGTCTTTTCCCTTTGTACAAAAGCCTTTGTAAGCAGGAAAAGCTGGTTCAGATACAGGAAACTCATATCGTCATCTTCGACAATGAGAATTTTTTTATCAGACAGATTGGGTATTGCCATGTAAACCAAATGCTCAAATCAGCGTAAATATATATTAAAAATCGTACTTTTAACAAGCGCAAGAAGTATGAAAAGAAATATAATAACCAAGATCAGCCAGTTTTTCGAGAAAGACATCTGGAAAATATCCACAAAGGGCAAACATCCTGTAATTAACTTTTTTATAAGGCAGGGAAAAATCCTTTTTCTAGCCTTCAGAGGCTTTTACAAGGATAAGATCCAGCTTCGTTCGTCAGCCCTGTCGTTTTATACCATGTTATCGATTGTTCCCATCCTGGCCATGGTTTTTGGTATTGCGCAGGGATTCGGCCTTAAGGAAAAGCTTGCCGAATTGCTTACCGAGCGGTTAAGAGGACAACAGGAAGTGCTGAAGGTTGTGCTTAATTTTGTCGATCATTACCTCGGGCACATTAACACAGGATATATCACCGGTATTGGAGTGATCATCCTGTTCTGGTCGGTTGTAAAAGTTTTCGGTAATATTGAAAGCTCTTTTAACAACATCTG
Organism: Bacteroidales bacterium; assembly: GCA_035299085.1. NCBI lineage: Bacteria > Pseudomonadati > Bacteroidota > Bacteroidia > Bacteroidales > Bacteroidales bacterium. The sequence goes on from DATGXG010000038.1 coordinate 90,548, forward strand.
GCAGGTGAAGAAATCACGTGTTATCACCCGGCAGTTCACCGATTACATTTCTTTGATGATCATAGCTCCTGTATTTTTAATCATCGCAAGCAGTTTCAATGTTTCCAAACTGGATGTCATTTCCGACAAGCTGCCTTTCCTTCATTACCTCGATTCTATACTTAAAATCCTGGTTTCCGTTCTGTCCTATACCCTTATCTGGTTTGTATTTACGCTTATTTACATCGTAGTTCCCAATACAAAGGTAAAGTTTGTACCCGCATTATCAGCCGGTATCATTGCCGGCACACTTTTCCAGCTGCTTCAGTGGGGATATGTAAATTTTCAGTCGGCCTTGTCAAGTTACGGAGCCATTTACGGAACCTTTGCCGCTCTTCCCCTGTTCATGCTGTGGCTTGAATGGAGCTGGCTGATTGTGTTATTTGGCGCTGAAATATCCTATGCATACCAGAATGCAACCCACTATGAACAGGAAGCAGAGGAATTAAATGTAAGTCATAAAGACCGGAGGGTGCTTATGCTGCTTGTCATGCACAAGATTGTAAGGAACTTCACCGACGGGCGTGATGCGATGGATTCAGCTCAAATTGCTGAAGATCTGAATATTCCTGTAAGAATAGTCCGTGAAATTATTTACGATCTGCTTGCTGCGCGGATTATCTCAGAGACCATGAATCCCGAGATCCGCGAAGTGGCTTACCAGCCGGCTGTTGATACATCCAAAATAACAGTGAGCTATGTGATCAGTAAACTTGAGAACCTGGGACAAACCGTTCCGTTTGAAAGAGAAACCGAACAACTCAGGAAGATCAACAAAATTGTGGATTCCTTCTATGAGGACATACACAATTCACCGGAGAACACTCTTCTTAAGGAAATCTGAAGTCTACCTTTTCACCCTGGCATTACCTTCCCAGATACTCCAGATCTGCTCTTCATCAGCAGGCTGAGCATAATCGGTTAAGAAGGTAGTTGCCAGTGCGCCGCTTGCCCATCCAAACCTGATCCATTTCTCAGGCTCCCATTCTTTAAGTATGCCATACAGTAAACCGCCGACAAATCCGTCACCTCCGCCTATTCTGTCGAGCACACCAATTTCACGCGGTTCTATTACATGCCAGTCATCGCCTTCAAGCATGATAGCGCCCCACATATGCGAGTTGGAGCTGATAACCTGACGGAGTGTGGTGGCAAATACGGAAGCATTTGGAAAAGCCTTTTTCACATTGCTGATCATACCTTTGAATGCCTGGATTTTCGAGCCAAGTTCTTTGCCACCCGCCGCGGGACCCTCAATGCCGAGGCACAGCTGAAAGTCCTCTTCATTGCCAACCAGTATATCCGAAATTCCGGCTATTTCCGTAAAAATATCCCTGAGTTCCTTTTCGCGGCCTTTCCAGAATGAAGCCCTGTAATTCAGATCGAATGAAATGCGGGTGTTATGCTTTTTTGCAGCCCTTGCCAGTTCAAGGCAAAATGTGCTTGTTTCTTTGGAAAGCGCGGCAATGAGCCCCGACAAGTGAAAGATCTGCACCCCTTCGGATCCGAAAATCCTTTCCGGATCAAAATCTTTTACATTCAGCGTTCTTCCCACCTCACCGGCACGGTCATTCAGAACACGGGGACCCCTGGATCCATAGCCGCTGTCGGCTATGTTGAACTGGTGCCTGTAACCCCAGGGATCACCCTGTGGTACTTCCCTTCCCTCATAGGCCATATGCCTTGCCGCCAGGTTGCTTTTTATAAATGCGGCTATGGGACTGTCTTTCACAAAAGTAGTCAGAACTTTCACAGGAAGACCCAGGTACGAAGAAATACTGGCCACGTTTGATTCAGCGCTTGTGGCCTGCATGTGAAACATTTCACTACTTTGAACAGGTTGTCCGTTAACCGGTGTTATCCTGATACCCATGCTGGTAGGCACTATCAAAGACCATTTAAATTCACTGCGGAGTTTCATTATTTAAAAATTTCAGAACGTAAAGATAATGAATTGAGAGATTTGCTGTATTCGGGGTCGGACCAGACTAATTGTTTGTTGCCTAGTTTTTTAACTCATTTAATGAACGCATTTTCGATCTTAGAGGCTCATTTTTGGTATCAAAAACAGGTCTGTAAGATTTCACACATTTGAACATTAAATCTTAGAAGGTCAAAAACATGCCCAAAAACAGGCCTCTAAGGTCAATATTTGCCCAAAAATTGGCATTAATACTCTGTTCAAGAATGGTTTAGTTTGGTCCGACCCCGAAAATAAACCCCGAAAATACAGTTCATTTTCTCAAGTTCGCTCAAAACTTTTACCTTTATGAACCATTTCTTATTTTATGAAAAAAGTTATTATTCCCGTAATTCTGATTATGCTGATTACTAGTTGTAATACCGTAGATAAAAACGGCAACCAGGCCGAAGGTGATTTTTCAAACCAGCTTACTCCCGAAGAGATTACCAATGCCCGCTTTACACCGGAAATACTTTGGAAATTCGGACGTGTTGGTGAAATGGAACTCTCACCGGATGGCAGCGCCATTCTGTACACAGTAACAAGGTACGACGCAAAGACCGATAAAAGGCATACCTGGATTTATTCGGTTCCGTCAAACGGCGGAGAGCCGGTAAACCTTACATCCAACCTGGGATCTTGTGCCAATCCGCGGTGGATTGATAACGATAAGGTGGCCTTTCTTTGCAAATCGGATGATCGGATGCAGATATGGACAATGAAACGGGATGGTTCGGATGCCCATGTTGTATCGGATATTCCGGGCGACGTGAATGCATTTGGCTTTGCACCTGATGGCCGGAATGTTTTCTATACTCAGGATGTGAAAATGGATTCCACCACCGAGGATATCTATCCCGATCTTCCCCTTGCCAAAGGAATGGTGTTCGAGGATATGATGTACAGGCACTGGGATTCATGGACCGATTATTCTTACAGCCACATCTTTATCACCCGTTTTGAGGATGGCAATATCAAGACAGGAAAGGATATCATGGAAGGAGAGCATTTTGATTCTCCTCTTTCACCTTACTTTTCAATAGAAGAAATCTCATGGAGCCCGGATGGAAAAAAACTGGCCTACACCTGTAAAAAGCTTACCGGAAGGGCCTACAGTGAAAGCACCAATTCCGATATCTATGTTTATGACGAGGGCGGCAATACTGTAAATATAACCGAAGGAATGCCCGGTTATGAAAAGTACCCTGTTTTCTCGCCCGATGGTTCCCGGCTGGCCTTTATGAGTATGGAAACACCCGGATATGAAGCGGATAAGGAACGGCTATTCGTATACGACTTCAATACAAAGGAAAAGACTTATCTTACTGCTGATCTCGACCAGAACGCCGCACATTTTTCGTGGACAGATGACAGTAAAAAGATCTTTTTCATAAGCGGTGTAAAAGCCACCTACCAGGTTTTTGAATTTAATGCCGATACAAAAACCTTCAGGCAGGTAACAAAGGGTGTTCATGATTACACCAACCTGGCCTATAGTAACGGAATCCTGGTTGGTACCAGGGCAAGTATGATTATGCCGAACGAGCTTTTCCGGATTGATCCGGAATCAGGCAAAGAAACCCAGCTTACTCACACCAACAAAAATATTTATGATGCCATAAAAACAGCAAAGGTTGAAGAGCGATGGGTAAAAACAACAGACGGAAAGGATATGCTCGTGTGGCTGATTCTTCCGCCTGATTTTGATTCAACCAAAAAATACCCTGCCTTGCTCTTTTGCCAGGGGGGACCGCAATCCGCCGTGTCGCAATCTTTTTCATTCAGGTGGAATTTTCAGTTGATGGCTTCAAAAGGATATATAGTGGTGGCCCCCAACCGCAGGGGATTGCCTACATTCGGCCAGGACTGGAATGCCCAGATATCGGGTGATTACGGCGGACAAAACATAAAGGATTATCTCAGCGCTATTGATGCGATAAGCAGGGAATCCTATGTGGATTCTGATCACCTGGGAGCCGTGGGTGCCAGTTACGGCGGTTACTCGGTACTTTATCTTGCCGGTCATCACCAGAAAAGGTTCAAGGCATTCATAGCCCATTGCGGAATGTTTAACCTCGAAAGCCAATCGACTGCCACTGACGAAATGTTTTTCGTTCATCATGACCTGGGTGGTTATGCATGGGATAATCCAAAGCCTGTAAGCTACACAAAGTATTCACCCCATCTTTATGTAGATAAATGGGACACGCCGATCATGCTGGTGTCCGGAATGAATGATTTCAGGATTCCCTATACCGAAAGCCTGCAGGCTTTCAATGCCGCACAATTAAAAGGCATCCCCAGCAAACTGCTTATCTATCCGGATGAAAGCCACTGGGTGCTTAAACCGCAAAACAGCATTCTGTGGCAAAGGGAGTTTTTCGGGTGGCTTGATCGGTGGCTGAAACAGTAACTGGTGACTGGTGACTGGTGACTGGTGATTGGTGATTGGGAGTAAGACCTGACAGAGTCCGGAGGACCTGTCAGAGTCTGGTAATGAAGATTCAAAATGATCAGAACGGTAAGACGAAGTCGGAGACTTCGCCTGGCAATTGTGGAAGTATTATACAATAAGATATGTCTAAAATAGTATTAACCATTCTAATCGCAGCTTTTATGATGAAGAGCGGATTCGGTCAGTCGGGTAACCCTGCTGATCACGTGCTTAAGGTGAGCAAATGCAGTGATTTCGCGCTGACAGGCGACGGAAGCAATAATGAGTGGCAAAAAACTTCTTGGACCGACCTGGTGCAGAACCAGTCGAAATCGCCCTACAAAACGCGGTTTAAAATACTATATTCCGTCACGGGAATCTATTGCCTTTATCACTGCGAGGACAGGAAAATCACTGCCACATTACGCGGTGAGAACCTTGACCTGTACAATGAAGATGTGGTGGAGGCTTTTTTCTGGGCTGATGAATCGCTGCCTGTATACTTTGAATATGAACTATCGCCCCTGAATTATGAGCTTGTTCTGATGGTTCCCAATTATGACGGCAAATTTCTTGGATGGATTCCCTGGCATTACAATGGAAACCGGTTAACAAGGCATGAAGCGAAGATCATAAAAGACGAGAGTGACCAGGTAACCGAATGGGTCGGTGAATTTTTCATTCCCTTTGAATTGATGAAACCGATGGTTCAAAAGTCTCCGGTATCGGGAGATAAATGGCGTGCCAATTTCTACAGGATTGACTATGATGAAACACCGGGCGACTGGATGTGGATGCCTGTAAACGTGAACTTCCACGATTACAGGAATTTCGGAAGTATACAGTTTGAATAAAGGGAGTGATTTTTACCTCCTGCCCTTGTTGAAATTCAGTTCGAAAGTTGCGCCTACAGCAACGAAAAACGGTAAAAATTTTCTCATTAAAATCTATTGGAAACTTTTTTCGTATAAATTGTTTCTATAGTTTTTTTAGTTTATTTTTGCAGCATGAACGAAGAACTGTCGGTTATATTAAAAAGGGTTCTTGCTTTATACAGAAAATACGGCATTAAGAGCATCACCATGGATGATGTTTCGCGTGAGCTTGGTATTTCTAAAAAGACGCTTTACCAGTATGTGAAGGACAAAGATGAATTGGTAAGCAAGGTAGTGGAGCTTGAAATATCATCGCATCAATCGCATTTAATGCAGAGTTGCAGCGAGAATCTGAATGCCATTGAACAGATTGCTGAAATTTCGCGATGTGTGAGTTTTATGCTAAGGGAATACAGTGCTGTTGCCGAGTTTGATCTCAGGAAATATTATCCTGACCTTCATAAACGGCTCAGGGAAGTAAGAAGAGAAAACATGCTCCGGTTTATACATGATAACCTGGTTCGCGGAAAGAACGAAGGGTTGTACAGGTCGGATCTCAATGCTGAAGTTGTTGCCAAAATTGCACAATCCCATCTTGACAGCATGTTTGAAAGCGAGATCATAACGGTAGCTGAATTTTTGGAACCGGCATTTTCAATGGAATTTTTCAATTATCACCTTAGGGGGATTGTCAGTGAAAAAGGTCTAAAGGTTCTTGACGATGAATTAAAATCGTTTGGGCGCCAAAACAAGTAAAGTTTAAACTGTTAAACCATTATCTAATGAAAGTTACTATTTATCTGTACATGATGATCATGTTATGCATTGTCCTTCCTGTTCAGTCACAGGTTCAGCAGAACAATGAATCCATGAAATTTTCGCTTGAAGAAGCGAGGCAGTACGCACTTAAAAACAGTCCGGTATTGCTGAATTCTGCACGCGATGTTGAAATTGCCAAAAAGAAAATATGGGAAACTACAGCTGCCGGTTTACCGCAGGCAGTGTTAAACAGTTCATACAGCTATTCACCCAAACTTGCCGGTTTAGGCCAGCTGTTTACAGGCGGTGATACAACAGGAGGCGGCGGAGGCAGTCCCTTCGGCAACTTCAACCCTGATGACCTGAAGACAAGCTTCTTCATGAATATACAGGTTTCTCAACTTATTTTCAACGGTCAGTATCTTGTCGGATTGAAAGCATCAAAAGTGTATTCGGGATTATCCGAACTTGCTGAGACAAAGTCGAAAACAGGTGTTGCAGAGAACATTACGAATACTTATTTCATGGTGCTCATCACCCGTGAAGCCAAGGAAATTCTTGATTCCACTCTTAAAACGGTTCAGAAAACGCTGTTCCAAACCCAACAATATTATCAGAACGGTTTTCTTGAATCAACCGATGTGGATCAGCTCAAAATTCTGGAGTCCAATATTAAAACCCGCTTATCGGTATCGGTCCGGCAGATTGATTTGATTGACAGGCTTCTTAAATTTCAGATGGGAATCCCCATCGATCAGCCGATTGAGTTAACTGACCGTATTGAACCGCTTGTTGACGGCTTCCTGATGAACACTCAAAACCTGGATTCCTTCAGGCTTGAAAATAATATTGACTACCGGCTCCTGCTTACCCAGGAAAACCTTACCAAACTGAATTTGCAGGCGCAAAAATCGCAGTTCCTTCCTACAATTTCCGGTTTCTACCAGAGGTATGAAGACTTTGACAATAATTTATTCAATGACCAGTCTGCCAATACTTTCGGTTTGACGCTTAATTTCCCATTATGGAGCAGCGGACAGCGCTTATCTCAGGTAAGTCAGAGAAAAATTGAATATCTGAAAGCTAAAACAAACACCGAAATGGCAGCTGAAAGCCTGATGATACAATATGAGACTGCCTTATCGGAATACTTATCCGCCAGGGATATTTACACCATGCAAAAAGAAAACAGGGATCTTTCACTGAGAATATTCAAGAAATCGGTTACGAAATTTTCTGAAGGAGTCGGTTCAAGCCTTGACCTTAACCAGGCACAAACACAATACCTGGATGCCGAAGGCCTGTATTTTAATTCAGTGCTTTCTTACGTATCCGCTAAAGCAAAACTAGAGACATTATTAGCGCAATAAAAATGAACAACACAAAAATGAACACAACCATGAAAACAAGAGTATTAATCCTTCTGACCTTTTTTATTATTGCATCATGCGGTGGCGGCGATAAAAAAGCCCAGCTCGAAGCATTAAAAAGCAAAAGAGACAAAATCAATGCACAGATAGAAAAACTTGAAGCAGAAATTGCCGCTTCGGGAGATTCAAACAGTATAAATGCAAAATCTACATTCGTAGCCATTGAGGAAGTAAAAGCCGCCGGCTTCAAACATTATATTGAGGTGCAGGGAAAACTCGACGGTGATCAGAATGTGGCCGTTTATCCCGAAATGATGGGCAACCTGGTTGAAGTTACAGCCCGTGTTGGTCAACGCGTTAGTGCCGGGCAGGTACTTGCCCGCATGAATGATGCCGCCTACCAGGAGCAGTTAAAAGCTCTTCAAACAAACTACGACCTGGCAGTTGAAACATTCAAGAAACAGGAAAATCTCTGGAAGCAGCAGATCGGTTCTGAAATGCAATACCTCCAGGCTAAAACAGCCAAGGAGTCGCTTGAATCGCAAATTGCAGGTCTGCAAAAGCAAATCGACATGACAAGGATCACATCACCGATAACCGGTAATGTTGAAGAATCAATGGTAAAAGTTGGCCAGGCAGTTTCTCCGCAGATGCCGGCATTCAGGGTTGTGAATTTCGGCGACCTGAAGGTGACTGCCGATGTGGCCGAAGCCTATACCGACAAAATCAACGTGGGCGATGAGGTTATTGTTTATCTTCCTGATATAAAGAAAGAAATCAATGCCAATGTCAGCTTTACCAGCAAATACATAAACCCCACAAACCGCACCTTTACTGTTGAGGCCCGTTTGAAAACAGGAAGCCAGGATCTGAAAGCCAACATGGTGGCTGTTCTGAAAATTAACGATTACAATTCCAGGAATGCATTTGTAATCCCTGTAAACCTTGTAAGAAATGACAACAACGGAGAATTTGTGCTTGTGGCCAAAGAGGAAAATAACAAGTATATAGCCCGGAAGCAACAGGTTCAGACCGGACAGGTTTACAATGGACTGGCAGAGATTGTTAAAGGTCTCGAACCCGGCGAAAAGTTAATTACCGGAGGTTATCTTAACCTGAACGAAGGTGAATCGGTAAGGTTTTAACCCAAAAAATCCGTTATCATGATAGGAAACTACAAAGAATTTAAGCCCACAAGCTGGTCGATTGACAATAAGACCAGCATGTACATGCTGGCTATCATCCTTGCAATTTTCGGGTTCATCAGTTATGCCACGATTCCAAAGGAACAGATACCTGAAATAAAACTTACCTATGTGGCGGTTTCGACCATTTATCCGGGTACATCGCCAAAGGATATGGAAAACTTCATTACAAGGCCGCTGGAGAAGAATATGAAATCGCTCGAAGACATGAAAACGATCACGAGCAATTCAGTCCAGGATTTTTCAATGATCCTTGTTGAATTCAACGCCGGTACGGATATAGTGGAGGCAAAACAGCGCGTTAAGGATGCCGTTGACAAAACAGCACGCGACCTTCCTAATGATCTCACTGATGATCCGACTGTTGCTGAAATCGATTTCTCGGATATTCCGATTATGAATATCAATATTTCGGGTAATTACAGCCTGGATAATCTAAAGGAATACGCTGACCTTATGCAGGACCGGATTGAACAGGTTCCTGAAATAACCCGCGTGGATATTGTAGGTGCACTCGACAGGGAAATCCAGGTTAATGTGGACATGTACAAGATGCAGGCCGCTATGGTTACTTTCCGGGATATTGAAAACGCCATTAAAAGCGAAAACGTTACCATTTCCGGCGGAAACATCGATATGGAAGGAATGAGCCGCTCGGTGAGGGTTGTAGGTGAATTTGTAAACGCCGATGTGATCAAAAACATCACGCTTACTTCTTCAAGCGGAGCCATTGTCCGGCTCTCAGATATCGCCGAAATAAAGGATTCTCACAAAAAGGCCGAAAGCTATTCAAGGTTATTCGGAAAAAATGTGGTAACACTGAATGTGATCAAAAAAAGTGGTGAAAACCTGATTCACGCAGCCGACCAGATTAATGTCATCCTGGATGACATGAAAGGAACTGATTTGCCTAAAGATCTGAATATTGTGATCTCAGGCGACCAGTCATATTTCACAAAGAACATTCTTAAGGAACTCAATAACACCATCATAATCGGTTTTATCCTGGTTACGATTGTGCTGATGTTCTTTATGGGTTTGACCAATGCGATTTTCGTGGGGTTCTCTGTTCCGCTATCCATGGCCCTGGCATATGTTTTCCTACCTGTATACGGGTTCACCCTGAATATGCTTGTGATGTTCTCATTCATTTTTGCCCTTGGTATTGTAGTGGATGATGCCATTGTAGTAATTGAAAACACGCACCGGATTTTCAAAAAAACGGGCATGGATATTAAAAATTCAGCCAAAGCAGCGGCCGGTGAGGTATTTGTTCCGATTCTTTCAGGAACAATGACTACACTTGCGCCGTTCATTCCGCTTGCTTTCTGGCCTGGTGTAGTGGGTAAATTCATGTATTATATTCCGATTACCCTTATCACCACCCTGATTGCTTCACTGCTTATAGCATACCTTCTTAATCCCGTGTTTGCTGTTTCATTTATGAAACCTGATGAAGAAGAAGGGGAAGTAAGAGACCGCAGGAAAATTCTGAAAACCGGTCTGATCATTTTCCTTATTTCAGCATTATTTTATATACCGGGATTCGCCGGAATGAAGTTCTTCATGGGTTTAGCCAACCTGGGTGTATTCATTGCCCTGAGTTATGTAGCTCACAACCTTTGGATGTGGAAAGTACTGCTTAAATTCCAGCAACGCGTTATTCCGGGTATGCTTGAGAATTATGAAAAGGCATTGCGCTGGGCACTGAAAGGAAAACGGCCGAAGAGGCTGCTGTGGGAATTGATAGGGCTCTTTGTCCTCAGTCTTTTCATTTTTGTATGGAGTAAACCCAATGTGCTTTTCTTCCCGGAGGGTGATCCCATGTCGATTTATGTTGAAATAAAAATGCCAATCGGTACCGAAGTGAATGTTACCGACTCCGTTGCCAGGGTCGTCGAATCCAAAGTGAACAAAGTTCTGGGCGAAAACAACCCGATCGTTGAATCGGTAATCACAAACGTTGCCAAGAATGCCACTTCTGAAATGTTTGCTTCCGGTGACCAGGCTAATTCTAACCTGGCAAGGATTTCAATAAACTTTGTGGAGTTCGCCAAACGTCATGGTCAGAAAACGACGCCCTATGTTGATAAAATAAGGGAAGAAGTCAGGAATATTGCAGGTGCCGAAATAACAGTTAACAAGGAAAGCAATGGCCCGCCTGTCGGCAAGCCCATAAACATTGAGGTTTCGGGTGAAAACCTGGATGAGCTCATCGCCACAACGGATAAATTGTCGCGTTTTATTGATTCAATAGGAATAGACGGTATAGAAGACCTCAAATCGGACTTTGAAACCTTCAAACCTGAACTGATAGTTAATATTGACCGTGAGCGTGCCAACCGGGAGGGGATTACAACCGGTCAGATCGGAATGGAACTCAGAACGGCCATAACTGGTAATGAAGTATCCAAATTCCGTGAAGAAGAAGATCAGTATCCTATACAATTGCGTTACAGCGAATACCAGCGTGAGAATATCGACAGGCTTATGAACCTGAAGATAACTTTTATGGATATGGCAAGCGGACGCCTCAAGAGCATTCCGTTGTCCTCTGTGGCTTCGATAAAATACCAGAACACATACGGGGGTATCAAAAGGAAGGATCTGAAACGGGTAATCACGCTGTCGTCAAACCTGTTGTCGGGTTATAACTCCAACGCGGTGAACCAAAAGATCCGCCAGGCTCTTCCGAAATTTGAAAAACCGGAATCCATTGAAATATCCATTACAGGGGAACAGGAAGACCAGGCTGAAAACATGGTATTTCTCGGTAAAGCTTTGCTGCTTTCCATATTCCTGGTTTTGTTCATTCTCGTAACCCAGTTTAATTCAAAAAGCAAACCGGTAATTATCCTTTCGGAAATCCTTTTCAGTATTATCGGTGTAATCCTCGGATTCACGCTGTTTAATATGGATTATTCCATCATCATGTCAGGTATGGGTATTGTTGCACTGGCCGGTATTGTGGTACGTAACGGAATATTGCTTGTTGAATTCACCGACAGGCTGAAGGAAGGCGGTATGCGGACACGCGAAGCCATTGTACAGGGCGGAAAAGTCAGGATCACTCCGATTGTGCTGACCGCTACAGCCACCATTCTGGGTCTTATTCCGCTGGCCATCGGTTTTAATATTAATTTCGCCACCCTGCTTACTGATTTAAGCCCGCAGCTACATATCGGAAGTGACACAAAGGATTTCTTCGGGGCCCTGGCATGGACAATCATTTTTGGTTTGTCGTTTGCGACAGTTCTGACTCTTCTGTTTATACCCGTAATGTATAAGATTCTGTGGGTAGCGAAGATTAATATGTGGCGCAGATCACATCACAGGAGGCTGAGGAGAGAGGAGAGAGAAGAGAGGAGAGCGCTGAGAGCCCGGTAGGGAGTAAGGAGTATGGAGTAGGGAGTAAGGAGTAAGACCTGACAGAGTCCGGAGGACCTGTCAGAGTCTGATTTAATAACACAGCTTAGAGCCAAAAGGCGTAGTTTATAACTGCGCCTTTGCTTTTTATGGTAATTTATTTATTCCTTCATATCTGACCTTCCACGTTCCGTTCTTAGGGAAACCGGGAAGATCGGTACGGGAATTATCAAAACCTGCACACATAATGGCAATGGCGGTGAGCAAACCGCCATTGCCGGGCAGGTAAACCCTCAGCCGGTCGTTCTGGTAATTATGGCCGTTCGGAAGCCATGTATTGGATCCGGTTTTCATAAAAAGCGCATCAACAGCCTTTTCAGGCATACCAAGGCGGGTAGCTGCCATGGCAACCATCGGAAAATCCCATCCCCGGGTTTCATTCCAGTTCCAGTTGTTCCACACAAAATCAAATGTTTTTCTCATCACTGCTGTATCCACAAGCCTGCTTTGCGGCAACATACCATAAGCAGCGAGCACAACAGGATGGTCTGTCAGAAACCTCGGATTAGTATAAGAATCAGGGGCCGTTTCAGTGGCAAGGTAAATATTACCCGATTTTGGCAAAGGCGATAACTGAACCAGCACGCTGTCCCACTCCTGGTTTCTTTGTATTCCCAGCCGTTCCCGCCATTTCTGTGCGGTGGCAAGACCATAATACCAGTAAGCCAGCTCAAAAGAAGGATTCAGTGTGGTTTCAGGAGGATATCGTTCCTGTGCAGGAATAAGGGTCGGTCCAAGTACAAACCGATTGTTTACCCTGTCGCGCCAGGCATATGAAGCCATAAAATCAGCCGTGGCAAAAACAAGACCTGCATATTTTCTCACCGTCTCAACATCCGGTTTGCTGCGGTAGCACAATTCTGCCAGGTATATGACATGAGGTTGCTGCCATATCAGGAAGCTTCCTATATCTGAAGGACTGTCATTACCGTAAGGATCAGTCATTTTAGGCCACCTGTATCCGCGAAAACCCTGGCGATCTGCCGTGTTAAATGCATTCTCCGAAATTCGCAGGTAATATCCCAGGCTTTTCTCGAGCAATGCAGTGCGTTGCCAGAGTGCAAAATGTGCCGACTGCCACCAGTGCATTTCGAGATGGAATTTGCCGTACGAGCTGTTGTATGTAAGGCCTGTTTCCTGGGGTGGCAGTATTCCGGAGCACTGTATTTTAGTAAGATATTGCGACAGCACAACCCGTCGTTCCAGCTCAGCAGCCCGCGGGTCAGTACTTCCGCTGAAATCGACCGCCCCACCGGCCGACCAGAAAGCTTCCCAGAGAACCCGGTTATTGCGCTCGGTGGTTTCGAAATCAGGAACGGATGTTTCTGTCACCTCCGGTGAAAATAAGCAACTGATGGTAAATGAGTCCCGAAGAGAATCCGGAACAATTATAAAATCATGTGCTGCATTCTTCAATAGCCGGGCTTTCCCCTTCCAAGCCAGGTTAGCGCTGTAAAATGTTGAATCCATCCTTCGGTTTATTATAACCGAGGTATCGGTTGCATAGCGAGGCAGGGATATATGACGCTCAGGCCGGGTCCAGTCGCAGCCTTCGTCAGTATGCTGCCCCGATGGGTAAGGAAACCGGATTCTTACCCTGAGAAGACCTTTTGAAATCAGAGGAGATACAATTTTTGCCGAAACCACGTCCATTTCCTGGTGGGCATAGGTAATCACTTTCACAGCGTATCCTTCAGCAATAAAGGCGCTTTCAATTTTTCCGCTCCACGGGTTAAGCGACTGGCTGACAAAATCAATGTCACGGGGGTTTACAGGGCTTCCGTCGGGATGTATCAGATCTAGGCCAAGCATTCCGAGGTGTACCCTGTGCGGATTCTGTCTGAAATAATCAGCGGCGGCTTCCTTTCGGGATGTGTTATTCCACTCGACATTATAGGATACTTTACGACCGTGGTAATTGTAATTTTTCAGGCATTCGTTAATATTGTAATTATGAATATTCGGAAAGCTGTGCCAGCCCCAGTTTGAATAACTGCCGAGAGGAATCCCGTTTTCATATAACTCCGGGTAAGTCTGCAGTCCTGTAAAATCAACTGTAAATGCAAATCCGCCATTGCCCACAGTAAGTGAAGACACTGAATCGACCGTGGTTATATTCACAATATGTCTTTCTACAAGCGCCTTGCGATCGATTTTTTCAACGGGCTGAAGGTGGGTGCAAGCGGTGAAAAAAGTGAAAAGTAAGATCGGTATATTTTTTACAATGGTCATTTTAGTCTGTTGGTCTGTTGGTAAAACTTCTTAAATCGTAAATCAGTGTTCGGCGTTCGGTGTTGATTTTCAGGGACCTTAGGGACGATAGGGACTATAGGGACCGCAGGTATCCAGTATCTAGTATCCAGTATCCAGCGTCCAGTATCCAGCATCCAGCATATATAGCCTATACTAACAAATCAATTCTCAATTCGTCGAATTAAAGATAACGAATCCTTTCCTTCTATCCCCAAATTCTCTATATCTTTACGGCCTTTGAAAACGAAATGATTTCTCATCACTACGGTGAAATTGCCGCTCTCATTGTGGCTTTCTTTTGGTCGATCACAGCACTTGCCTTTGAATCGGCCAGCCGGAAAGTAGGTTCAATACCGGTAAATATTATCCGGCTGGTTATAGGATTTACTTTTTTAAGCCTGCTGAACTTGGTTGTACGCGGCATTCCTTTCCCGTATGATGCCTCAGCCCACAACTGGATCTGGCTTTCAATCTCAGGCCTTATCGGTTTTGTAATCGGCGATTTTTTCCTGTTGAAATCATTCACGATTATCGGTTCATGGTTTGCCATGCTCGTTATGACCCTGGCACCTCCCATGGCTGCCATTTTCGGTTGGTTTTTACTTGATGAACATCTGGGATGGATCTCCATCAGTGGAATTGTGATCACAATGCTCGGTATTGTTGTAGCCATGCTTCACAGGGACAAGGAAAGCAGGAAATTCAAATCGAGCAAACCTTTGCTGGGACTTCTGTATGCGTTTGGCGGTGCGTTGGGACAAGCCCTGGGCATTGTGTTCAGCAAGTACGGCATGGAACAGTACAGTCCATTTGCCGCCACACAAATCAGGGTTTTTATGGGAATTATCGGACTTATTATAATCATTACCCTGATGAAAAAATGGGTCCCTGTTTTTGAAGCGCTTAAGCACAAAAAAGCTATGACACATGTGACAGTCGGAGCTTTTTTCGGGCCTTTCCTGGGAGTTTCCTTTTCGCTCATTGCCATCCGCTATACCTCAACGGGAATAGCATCAACCATTATGGCCATGGTTCCTATTTTCATCATACCGCCGAGTGTGTGGTATTTTAAACATAAAATCACACTCCGAGAAATCATCGGCACACTGATAAGCCTTGCGGGCGTGACCCTTTTCTTCCTTTAAAAACTGTATTGACAAATTAAATAATAAAACTATGAGCGATTACCTGAGAAGATTTATTAAATTCATTTTATATATGGCTGTAATCTTTACAGTTGTATTGGTTGTTGTTCCTTTGCTTACACATGAAAAGCCAACCGTCAATTTTTTTGAGGCGTTTACCGACAAGCATTACATGCCGCTGACGATCCTGATTGTTGTTTATTCATTTCTTTATCCGCTGGTTGCTTTCACCCGTGTAAAACGCCATCTCAACGGCACATTTGCCGAGAACCGTGCTGTTTTCGAAAAAGTACTTGAAAATCTGCAATATGTAAAAACAATAGATTCACCGGATAAAATCGTATATAGGAAAAAATCAGGCTTTGCCCGCTTTGCTCAATGGTGGGAAGATGGGGTGGTGATACTTCCGAATGAAAATCCGGTTATCCTTTCAGGCCTGCGTAAATCGGTAGCCCGTGTAGACAGGATGATTGACAGGGAATTAATGAAGAACGAATGAAGAAATGAAAGAATGAATGAAAAATGAAGAATGAAAGAATGAAAAGAAAGAATGAAAGAATGAAAGAATGATAACTTCATTTCTTCATTTCTTCATTCCTTCATTCCTTCATTCCTTCATTTCTTCATTTCTTCATTTCTTCATTCCTTCATTCCTTCATTTTCAATACTATTGATAACTTTTTAACGTTATATTGTTTTTTGTAGTAGTTTTGTAATAATTTAATGCTGCACCATTAAATTATTCTTTAGTGGATAAAAGAACATTTTTAAGGTCATTATTGCTGGGCACTGCGGGTGTTGCTGCAAAAGGTCTCAATTCACCTCTTAAAGCAGCCGGGGTTCGCAAAAAATGGGATGGCATTTTCAGGATACCTGAATTGGATTATTCCATCGTGTCACTTGAACCTTTTATGAACAAAGAGGTTCTGAATCGTCATTTTTCCATATACAGCGACATTACTGCAAATTTTAACAGGACAGTTTCTGAGAACGGCTTACAGGGCAAGACAATTCACGAAATTTTTGAAAAGATTTCTAAATTGCCTGAATCCATCCGGTTTGACGGAGGCGGATATTTTAATCACAAATTATTCTGGAGAGTGATAACACCCCGGAAGAATACTGCATTCTCGGCTGAATTAACCTATATGATCAACCGGTCGTTTGATTCTGAAGCAGGATTGCAAACCGCATTGGCCGATGCCGCAAACCGTGTATCCGGTTCTGGCTGGGCATGGCTTGTTTCCGGAAAAGACGGTTCACTTTTCGTCACGGCCACTTCAGGAAACGATAATCCTCTTATGAATACAAGCAAAGAAAGGGGTTTTCCTTTGCTTTGCCTTGATACCTGGGATCATGCCACTGCGGCTAACCAGTACTCAAATACTACAGAGTATGTTAATGCCTTCTGGAACCATCTGAATAAAGAAGTGGTTTCAAAAAGGTATGTGACAAGCGGAAGATTCTTTAGCAGAAGCTCTTCATTGCGAGGAGCTTGATAATTCTTATTTTTTTTATTGATAAGTTCATTGCGACGAGGCAATCTGCCAAAACAGGCAGGGCGATAAATCTTTGCATCGCTATGCATGTTCGGGCAGATTGCTTCGGCCCGCAGGAATCGGGCCTCGCAATGACGGTTCCTATTTATTTCTTCTTCTCCGGATACAGCACTACCCTCACGTACTTTTTCAAATCAATCTTTTTGGCGGCTTCCTGTATTTGTTCCGAAGTGAGTGATTCAATCCAGCCTGAATACCGGGTTATGAGTTCCGGATCGTTATACCGGTATCCTGTAAGAAGCTGACCGAGCCAGTAGCCGTTCTCCTTCAGATTTTTTTCAAGGCTACGGCGCTGGGCTTCCTTGACCTTTACAAGGTCCTCGGGCTTAACACCGTTCTCCTGAATATTTCTGATCTCATCGATGGCCGCTTTTGTAAGTTTATCAGTATTCTCAGGTGCGCATGGAATAATCACACTGATAAACGCCCTTGCATATGGAACCATTCCCATATCGGCATTTACACTGATCGTATAGGCTCCGCTAAGTTCTTCCCTGATCACATCCACATACCGGATGTCGAGCAAATCACCAAGTGATTCAAAAACATGATCCTCCTGGGTACTCCAGGTTACGGGCACTTCGAAATATAGTCCGATCCGGCTCTTGGGGTCATTACCCTTATAAACCGGTTTGTCAGTTTTTTTCGACGGTGGCCTGATACCCATGTCTTTCCAGTTTTCACCCCGTTTCAGCGAAGGGAGACTGGCCAGGTACTTTTCGATAAGCGGCTTTATACTGTCAATTTTGAAAGAACCTACAATAAAGAATGTGAAATCCGAAGCATCTGCAAACCGGTCGTTATATACCTTCATAATCTTATCCAGGCTGACGGTGGCTAACTCCTTTTCGTCAGGAATTACATCTGCCAGCGGATTATTCTGTGTTTTTGCCCTTGTAAACTGGTCACCAAAGTAGGTATCCGGATCAGAAAGAGCATTTTTATAATACGATTTCTGAAGCGACATGATCGATTCATACATTACGCTGTCTTTGCGAGGGGCTGTAAAATAGAGGTATGCCAGCTGGAACATACTTTCAAGGTCCTTTGGTACCGCTGATCCGGTAACTCCTTCAAAATACTCACCAATATAAGGACTGGCTGACACGTTTTTGCCGGCAAGCAACTTGGTCAGGTCGCTTGAGGAATAATCCCCGACTCCGCATTCCGATACGATATCGTCAGCCATTGTGGCCGATTCATGGTCAGAAAGACTGTAAAGTGAATAACCGCCGGGACTATAAGAACTGAAAAGAACCTGGTCGTTCTTAAAATCTGTGGGTTTCAACACTACCCTGGCACCATTCGAAAGCTTCATTTCAACCGTGCCAATGGCTTCATCCTTCTTTGTCAGCAGGATGCGGCCAGGCTTTGGCTGGTTCTTAATCAGCTGGCTGCCTGAAATTTTATCCACGTAGGCTGTTAACTCAGCGCTCTGCGCCTGCCCGATGGCCTTCTCAACCGTATTGTCGTCTGGCAAAACAAGACCTTCTTTCTGAGGGGCCAGGATGGCAAGCACCCGGTTATCCTGCTTCAGACTTTGCTTAAGAAGATCATTGATTTCTTCAGGAGTGATTCCGTCAATATATTGCTTTACAAATTCATATTCAAATTCGATCCCGGGAATGGGTTCATCTACCGTAAAATTACGGGCATACTCGGATGCATAATTGGCTGAATTAGTTTTTCCTCTCTCGTTATAGGCATTTTCATAAGAAGTAAGCATCTCGCTCTTTTGCCTGCTGATTTCCCCCGGAGTAAATCCAAACCGTACAGCCCTCTCTGTTTCGGTTACCATGGCCTCAATTCCCCTGGTTATTGCATTCTCGGGAACAACAGCTGCTACCTGGAACATATCTTTTTCGGGTACCATCGAACCATAGGAGACCTGGCCTGCCATAACCGGCGGATCCGGTTTTTCCCTGAGTTCATTGATCCGTTGAGTGAGCATACCGGCAATCATCTGGTACATCATCATTTTGCGGTAATCCTTCTGAAGCGTCTGGTTAAAGTGTTCGAGCTTACAGAATAAAACGGTTTGAACAACAGGCATTTCCTTATCGGAAAAAATAAGCATTTTAGTTCCTTCATGGTCAGGAACGGGAGTTGTTGTTCTTGGCCTGCTGTTTTCGGGATTTTTAAGGGAACTGAAATGATCCTTAATAGTTTTCTCAACGGCATCCGGGTCAATATCACCAACCACAATGAGAGCCATCAGGTCAGGCCGGTACCAGTCGGAATAAAATTTCTTAAGTGTTGCGTGAGGAGCACCCTGAATAACTTCCCTGGTTCCAATGGGAATTCTGACTGCGTATTTTGAATTCTCAAACAGAACAGGGAAAAGCTTGTCCTGCAACCGCTGGCTGAGTCCCTGGTTCAGTCGCCACTCTTCCGTGATGACCCCTCTCTCCTTATCTATTTCCGCATCATCAAAGGTGAGATTGTGAGCCCAGTCTTCCATAATCTGGAATCCTTTTTCAAGGATATGGGCAGAATCGGTAGGAAGAGTAAGCATGTAGCTGGTTTCATTAAATCCGGTGCTTGCATTCACTTCGGGACCGAACTGTACTCCTACGGACTGCATGTAGTGCACCAGCTCATTTTTTGCAAAATTCTTAGTGCCGTTAAAGGCCATATGTTCGGTAAAATGGGCCAAGCCGCGTTGATCTTCGTCCTCAAGTACAGATCCGGCTTTCACAACCAATCGCAATTCCACTCGTTTCTCGGGTTTGCCATTTTGCCTTATATAATATGTAAAACCATTGTCGAGTTTACCAATCCGGATCTTATTATCAACCGGTATCGGCTGATCAAGGCGATCCTGCGCCGATGCAAATGCCAATGAGGCAAATAAAGCCAGGCAGATTGACAGAATCTGCCCGGCATTATATTTTTTGGATGATTTCATTCAGGTGTGGAATTATTTATTTCAGTATGCATTACGGAAGAAATGGAAAATAATGATGAATGTTTTCTTTGGTGAGCCTTGTTCCGTATTCCGAATCCTCAAAAGCCTCACAGTATTTAACTTTGCTGCCCCTGTCCTTTCCATACTCTTCAATAAGTTTAGCTCTGTAAGGTTCGGCATCCCAGTTCGATTTGTATTGAGTTCCAAGCCATGCACGGCGGTCGGCTTCGGTTTTAGGAACCTGGTCAAGGATCCCCCTGTTAAAGGGAAGCCACTCATACATTTGTGATGTATGCTGGTGGTACATATCAATCTTTTTTTCTATTACATCATCAATATCGATAACCACATCGGCTTTAAAAGGTTCAGGATGTGTGAAGCCGTCACTCATGTAAAGAAATACGGGATTTTTTTCAAGGAATGGAACTTCGGGCAAAATGGTAGGAACCGTAACCATATAAGCGGCATCATTTACAAGAACACCGGTATACCTATGGTCGGGATGATAGTCGTAGGGACGCGGATAAATCACAATGTCGGCCTTCTGTTCGCGGATCAGACGGATTACCTGTAACCTGTTTTCATAGGTTGGCATCAGCTGCCCGTCATGATTATCAAGAGTAATATACTTTACACCGATTACCTGGCCTGCTCTGCGGGCTTCTTCGCGTCGAGTTTTAGCCAGCACATCAGCTTTCATGCTCTGATGCCCTGCATCACCGTTTGTAAGAGAAACCATCATTACATCATAACCCATCTGTGCCCATTTATAGGCTGTACCTCCCATTTCATCAGGATCATCAGGGTGAGCTCCGATTATGATTACGTGGAGCTTATTTTCCGGCTTTGCCTGTGAAAATACTGATGAGACACTGAATACCAATCCCAGAAGTAAAAAAATGACTGCTGTTTTTTTCATAGATCTAGTTTTTTAGAATATTTGAAAATATATAGGGTCAGTTAAGGAAAAACAAATTTAACATTTAAAAGGTTAATTTGCTCTTTAAACTCCTGTTAAGAGGCTGCCATTAAGGAATCAAAGCCATTCCGACTTTTTCTCCCACTTTCACGCGGGTTTCAATTCCTCTGGACGATAATTCAGTTAGATCGGCATCAGGTAACAGGACAGTTTTCCTGAAAAACTGTACTATTGTGGAACCCCCGAATTCAAACCAGCCTTTTTCCTCTCCTTTTCGAAACCCATAGGCAGACCGGTTCAAAAGAATCACCTTTCCGACCATCAGCGCACCCACTTCAAAATGTAAGACTTTCCCGAAATTACGGGTCTGAAGAATTGTCATTTCCCTGTAATTCTTCGACATGAGGGCATCAACAGAAGACAGGGCAATCGGATTGACTGAATGAAGAGCACCCTTGATGCGCACTACACTTTCCTGCCGGCCGTCATCTATGTAACAGAAGCGATGATAGTCGCACGGAGCCAGCCTGTATACAAAGCACCAGCCATCGGCATAATCATCCGCCAGCTTTTTACTTTGGATGAACTCCTCAAGTTCATACCAGTACCCTTTTACAGGAAGTGTGTTTTTTTCAGCCAGGTTGAAAACAAGAAGCCTTGCATCGGCTGGTGAAATAAGGTGTGTGCGCTCATGGTCTATCGGTCGAGCCTCAGGTTTAAGCTTTCGGATAAAAAAATCATTCAGGCTTCTGAAAGAATGTAATTCATCCTGAACCTCGGAAATATCAATGTTATATTCTTTTATAAAAGACCCGATTTTCATGGTACTTCGCCTGCTCCTTACGAACCTCGAATAGGTTTGCGAAACAAAGTGCCGGGCGATAAACGGGTTCAGTATTTTCCCGGGAAGGGAATTATAGAGGAATTGCAAACCGCCTGTGTTGCCGGAAATTTCTGATTCCAGTTGGTGAGTGCTACGGTTAAAGACTTTATGTTCAATCATGTTGCAGTGATCGGGTACTGCTCACAAAAATAACATAATCCGGCTAATTAACCTTTAATTCATCCTTTGCATAAAAAAGGATTTGTCTCACAAAATTATTAAATCCCGTGGCAAACATCATATCGCCAAAAGTGCGGACATCATTTACAAGGCCGCGGAACAATCCCCATTTTATTGCTTTATCGGTATTTATGGCTGATTGGGCCATCCAGTAGACTATTTTATTTTTCTCGTACATCCATGTATTGACAGCTGATTCAAGCTGCCACCGCTTTACCTGGCCTGAAAGTACATTCAGAAGATCGGATTTTCGCAGGATACGTTCGCCGGTAAACAAGACATCACCCCTGTACATGCGGATCAGGAGGTCAGCTCTTACCCTTCTCAGGATCAGCATATCGATGCCAGGGTTTGATTTTACGGCATTCACAGCCTGCTCTATTTCAGTATGGACAAGATGCTGCAAATCGGCATCGAGCAATAAAATATATTCGCCGTCTGCATATTTAAGTCCTTCCCTGATCGCATCGGTTTTACCTGAATTTTCAGGAAGACGGATGACACAAAAACCGGGATGTTTTCGTTTGATTTCAAGATAATTATTATTGTCTGAGGCGTCATCCACACAGATCACCTCATCAATATTCCTAACCCTTGAAACTTCATACAAAACATCAAATAAATACAGATCTTCGTTCCAGAAGGGAATAATACATGAGGTTTTTCCTGATCGCATAACGTTGCCTTTGTTTCCTGAAAGAAACAATCTATCAACGGCATCAGTTCATATTGACTGCAGGATCACAGGAACAAATGAGATATCCGTTCGGGGTTATCAACGATTATTGCAGCACCATTGGTTTTTAATTCCTCTCTGCTCCTGAAACCCCATGATACACCAACTGCATACATTCCTGCTTTATTCGCAGTTATCATGTCGACATCTGAATCTCCCACATATACAGTATTCCTGGGATCGACAGCCATCTTCCGGCAGATATGCAAGGCTCCTGAAGGATCAGGCTTTTTCGGAAAATCAGGACCAGCGCCCATAACATGCTGAAAACCGATATCAGGCAACAGGTGCTCAACTATTTTTATTGTAAGAGGTTCAGCCTTATTTGAGAAAACCGACATTTTTATATTCCGGCCTGCGAGTTTCAGCAGCATGGGCTTAATTCCATCATACAGCCTGGTTTTTACGATGCAATTGGAATCATAATGCTCAATCATTTCATGAAGGCAATCACGGATTACCTTTTCCTGCCTGTCCTTTTCAGGCAACGCCTGTTTAACCAGGTTGTCGAGCCCCCGTCCTACCAAAAGTTTATAATCATTAACAGGCCTTTCCGGGTAACCGTTCAATCTGAGTACATAATTCATGGAACCGGCTATATCATCAAGTGTGTCGGCCAGGGTACCGTCGAGGTCAAAAATTATTGCGGCGTAAGTGTTCCTGTTCTTCATTTATTACTGAAAGTCATGTGGTACTGTGCATTTTTAATAACGTTATCACGTGTAAAATGATCGGCATGATAACGCCCGTTCACATATAAATCAGTCTGGTCGCAATAATGTTTACTTGACGGAATTCCTGAGTTTCCTGTAGGAATAACGGTGAGCGACTTGTCCCAATCGCTCAGGTCGAAAATATGCCTGTGAGATGAACCTGTTTTTGAGTCATACGGATTGTTTGGATCATAACTGTAAGGGGATACGGTATGAAAACTGCCGCCTACGGGAAATGGGCCGCGGTTCAGATGAAAGGCCTTATCCAGTATGTCCTTCACACCCAACGGATGCTGCAGTAAGAGATGATGAATTTTTCCCCACTGCCATAAACCGGTATCCTCACCCATTTTCACCCTCAGGTCCCCGACGGATTTTGTGAAAGCAAGGGTAACCATGTCAGTAAAGGTTTCTGTTTTATCCGGTGTGGAGATATCGTCAAACCATGCAGATACCCTTGTCTCCATCATCTGGTCAAAAGCATTCCTGCTTATGGATGTAACTCCGTTCAGGCTCAAAAACAGGTCATTTCCGAGCTCATCTGAAAATACTCCGTGTAAAAGCTGCAGATACATGGTTTCAAAAACAGTCGGTGCACTGCTGTTTGCTGCCATGGTGTAATTCCATGTTTTAAGCATTTCAAGCGCCTTCTTCTCCACCTCATCTTTAGGCTTAAAACCAGATAGGGCATCGACAAAAGCAGGCATGTATTTTTCGGCCAGTTTCGACTTCTGGTCGAGCTGGATATTTTTGAAATCTTCAACCGAAAGTATTTCCTTAGCTGTCAGCATCTCGGTTATGCGACTGAACCGGTCGGGCAGCGAATACCAGCTTCCTATGTGATACGGATAATCCCTTGGAACCGTGCGGTTGTTGGCAGATGCCACAAAACCTGAAAGCGGGTTGAACATATATGGTAGCTCTTCAAAAGGAACATAGCCTTTCCAGTCGTATTTATCTGTATCACCAGGTAAAATGCCGAATGGAATTTCCCGGTCTCGGATCGGAATACCGGCGGCACAAAACAAGCCAATATTCCCTTTTACATCGGCATAAGCCACATTCTGACTAAGGGAATTGAATGTCTTCAGGGCGTCCTTAAATTCAGCCCAGTTATTGGCCCTGTCGAGCATCAGCACCGTTTTAAACTCATCACTCATTTCATCTCCCACCCAATGCATGGTGATTACATCCGTACCAAAATTTTTAATGGAGGAAACCACCGGTCCCCTGTGAGAAAAACGGATTGTTTTTTCAACCTGCGTGCCATCGCTGATTTTTATAACTTCCTTCTTATTCAGGAATTTAAGCCATTTGCCCATGTATTTATATTCACCAGTATCACCGGGATTAACTGTTTCCCTGTAGAAATCAAGGTTGTCCACATATGTATTGGTCATGCCCCACGCAATGCTGTCATTATGCCCGCATATAACCACAGGGGCTCCGGGAAGCAACAAACCGGTAACATTCATCTTTCCGGGAATAACCTGGTGAATCTGGTACCAGATGCCGGGGACACTGAGCCCGAGATGCATGTCGTTGGCCAGTAAAGGTTTTCCTGTGGAACTTTTAAAACCGGATACAGCCCAGTTATTGCTGGCATCGAGCACATCAGCGCCCAGGTCCTGCAGGCCTGCCGTGTACAACATCATATCGGGAAGAAGCGAAGAAAATGTGCCCGATTTATCCTGCGGATAAACCGTAGGCTGGTTTCTCAGCAAATCAGGAAGGATCTGCCTGTAGCGAACCGAATCCACTGTTTTCTGTATGCTGGTAAGTAAAATTTCACTCCACCCTGCCTTAAGGTCCCACGCCATATACCCGATCATATTCAGAGTCTGATATGGCTGCCATTTTTCAGGTTTATACCGGAGAATTGTAAATTCAGGCGGAAGGTGATTCTTATTCTTTTCAAGAAATACATTAATTCCTTCGGCAAATGCATTAAGGGCGATCAGGTTAGAGGAATCGGCCTTTGCCAGTATTTTATCTGATTTATCCCTGAATCGCAAAGCCCTGAGTAAAAGATCGGCTTGCACATAACCGGCACCAAAAATTTCGGACAACCTCCCTTCGGTAACATGTCGCAGCAAATCCATCTGCCACAACCTGTCTTCTGCAAGCAGGTAACCGGTCACCATATATAAATCGTGCTCATCTGTTGCATAGATATGCGGGATGGCAAAACTGTCGCGATAAACCTCAACAGGTGCATGCAATCCTTCTATCCGGATATTTTCATTGTAATCAGGAATGGCACGGTTGCTCATATGCCTTATAAAAGTAAATCCGGCAATCACAATCACAACAATAAGAGCAACAAGGGCTATTAGAATAATTTTCAGGATTTTCATATACTGATTTTATTGAAGTGCCATTTTAAGGAAAACCGGCTGATGATCCGAATTTTTAAATCCGAGATCTTTTGCTGATACAGAAAGTGCCTTAAGGTTAGGGGAAAGAAGGAAGAAATCAATTACTGTTGTCATAGTTTTTCCCCGTGTATAGGTAATATCCACCCGCCGGTTTGTGGGAACCGATGACTCATAAATCCATTGCCATTCCGAAGGAAGATAATCCGGTTTTATCCCTTTGTTATTAACCGAATCAAAAACTTCATTCTGAAATTGCGGTTTGAATTCCGGGGGACACTGATTCCAGTCGCCACCCACCACAATGTAATTTCCCTTATTGTATTCCGAAACCAGGTAATCTTTCAGGTAGGCCATCTGGGCATCGCGGATTGATCCGTCATCATAGGCTTCATTGTGAGTATTGATTACAAGCAGTTCTTTGCCATTGCCAACCGGCACATGCATTACCATAAAACACCGGTCAAGCATGAACAACCGCTTAGGCCAGGCGTAACGACCGGGGAACGAATAACGCTCAACCTGTGCAGGAGTGTATTTGGAAAGTGTTAATATGCCAGAATTCACTGAACCCATCGGATTATTGAAAGGGACAGGCACAAAAAACACGTTGTAGTTTGTTGAAAAGAAAGGTTCGTAATCACCCATATCCTGTGAAAGCCGGGCGACCTCGTTCAGACTGTAACTTCTGTGGCTTTTAATATCCACTTCCTGCAACATAAAAATTTCAACCGAATCCTGGTTTTTAATGAAACTGTCGATTCCGGCAAAATTGCTTTTAGTTTTTTCTTTCGAAGTTCTTACCTGTTTTCCACCGTCATAGAAAAAATCCATATCGCTGCCCAGCCCGGCATATCCGAGGTTCCAGATCATCAGGCTAATTACAGAAGAATCCGACAAAGCAGGTTTAACCTTCTCATTGCGGCTGATCAGTTCTTTTTCTCCCGGTTTATAGTCCGACAGCGTTGCATAAAGCACCAGCAACGCAAATGCTGCTACAGGTATCCCCAGTATCCAGAGGAATACCTTTAAGAATTTGGGCATAGTGTTTTTGATTAGGGTTGAACATATCGTAAAATTAAGAAAATAGCAAGACGCAGTAGCGGGCATTGGTAAAAATGTTACCTTAGTTCCGATTCCATACTTCACTAATATTTAATCCAATATGAAAAAGATGAAGCATGCATTACTAATCCTGGCATTGATGGCGACCCCCGCACTGATAATGGCCCAGCAGGACACAACCCATGCTGCCAAGGCGGACAAGGTCAAAACCGGTTGGAATTTTGGAGCGTTGCCTGCCATTGCATTTGATACGGATATCGGTTTCAAATACGGTGCGTTGGTGAATTTATTCTATTACGGTGACGGCAAACAGTATCCCAAATATCTGCATTCGCTGTATTTTGAATGGAACCACACCACAAAGGGAAGCGGGTTAAGCCAGTTTACGTATGATTCGGAATACCTGATACCCGGTATCCGGTTGTCGGCTGAAGCCAGTTACCTTACAGAGCAATCGCTCGACTTCTTCGGTTTCAACGGGTATAATTCGAATTACAATCCTGACTTTGAAGATGAAAACAGCAGCGACTATATTTCAAGGATGTTTTATAATATGGATCGCAGACTTGCCAGATTTAAAGCTGATTTCCAGGGTAAGATAACAGGCAAGGAATTCAGGTGGTTTGCCGGAATTGAATACAATCATGCCAAAATGGGCACTGTGGATGTTGAGAAACTCAATAAGGGCAAGGATGAAGAGGATAAACTTCCGGTAGATACACTGCTTCTTTTTGACAGATATGTAAAATGGGGTATTATTCCACAGGATCAGGCTGATGGTGGACATAACACGCTTGTAAAAGCCGGCCTGGTTTACGATACGCGCGACATTGAAGCAAACCCGATGAAAGGAATCTGGACGGATGTTCAATTGCTCATGGCTCCCGGTTTCCTGGGAAACGGAGATCTATCTTACACCCGGCTCGCTATTACACACAGACAGTACTTTACTATTGCACCGCAGGTATTATCACTGGCTTACCGGTTAAGTTGGCAGACCAAACTAAGCGGAACCATGCCGTATTATATGCTTCCGTTTGTTTATAACACCGCTCCGGCACTTACACGTGACGGGCTGGGCGGTGCCAAAACAATAAGGGGACTCATGAGAAACCGCGTGGTGGGAGATGGCTTTGTGTATGGAAATGTTGAATTGAGATGGAAATTCTTAAGAACGCACGTTTTCAACCAGAATTTATACCTGGCACTGAGCGGCTTCCTGGATGGTGGCATGGTAACCGACAAATATGACTTTGATACCCCGACTGATCCGGATGCCGTCAATTATCTGAGCCAGGGAACCGATGAAAAACTTCATCTCGGTGCCGGCGGCGGATTGCACATAGTGATGAACCAGAATTTTGTTATTGCTGTTGATTACGGACGAGCTCTCGATCCACAGGATGGGGTGAAGGGAGTGTATATAGGGCTGAATTTCTTGTACTAGTGATTAGTGACTGGTGACTGGTGACTGGATACCAGGAGCTCGTCATTGCGAGGAGTTTACGACGAAGCAATCTGCCCGAACAGGAAGGGCCATGCTATAGGAAGTCAATCACCAGGAGCAAAGATTATTTTTAAAACTATTATGGAATGAAGGTACTTAAAGTCATCCAGTAAAAAATATATATGCTATGAAGAAGATCATTTTCTGTTTTATAATCCCGTTTCTTGTTCTGTCGTGTCGCTCCGGTTCCCCTGTGAATTATGAAGGTGGTGCCCCTGCATTGGAAAGTGCTAAATCAACAGCTCCTCCTCCTCCCCAATCCGATGAGGTTCAGTCAATAACCGGAACGGATCAAAGTATTCAACCGGTAGATAAAGTTACACGGAAGATCATCAGGGATGGCAATATGGAAATCAGGGTTAATGACCTTGAAAAAGGCAAAGCCTCTATTGATACGTTGACAAAGAAATTCAAAGGGTATTACAATAATGAGAGTTACAGCAATGCCGATTACGGGAAAGGTTATTCGGTAATTATCCGGGTTCCGGCCGATAATTTTGATGCATTTATTGCAGCCATTGAATCGGGAATGGGTGAAGTAGTTTATAAGAACATCTCTTCGAGGGATGTTACCGAGCAGTTCATAGACCTTGAAACACGGATGGCCAACAAAAAGAATTACCTGTCGCGGTATTCAGAGTTGCTGAAACAGGCTCGTACAGTAAAAGATATGCTTGAAATAGAAGAAAAGACAAGGGTTATCGAGGAAGAGATTGAAAGCACCGAAGGACGGCTGAAATACCTGCAGAACCAGGTTGATTACAGTACACTCAGCCTGCAGATCAGCAAAAAGAACGATTATAACCTTTATTCGAATGGTAACCAGGGAAGTTTTTTCGACCGGTTAAAAATATCACTTGTAAAAGGCTGGTTCGGACTGGTGAGTTTCGTATTATTTGTAATTCGTATATGGCCATTCTGGATCATTGCCGGGAGCCTGTTCTGGCTGATCAGAAAGTTTCTGAAAAGGAAGAAAAAAAACTGAAATCAGGTTAGCCGGATAAGCGTCAAAAATACCCTAACTCACTAATACATAAAATAAAGGTTAAAAAATTATCTATTCTCATAAATTCACTTATTTTTGTATCGACAATCTATTCAATTTTTTATCTAATTTTTTTATGAACATTTACGTAGGCAATCTCCATTTCAATGTAAATGAAGATGAATTAAGAAAAGCTTTTGAAGAATACGGTGACGTAGCATCTGTAAAGATCATTACGGACAAATATTCAGGAAGAAGCAAAGGTTTTGGTTTTGTTGAGATGCTGAATGACAACGAAGCAAAGAATGCTATTGAGAATCTTAATGGCACTGAGATCAAAGGTCGTGCAGTAAACGTTAATCAGGCCAGGGAGAAAGAAAATAATTCAGGAGAAAGAAGGAGTTTCAGACCGAGGTCCTAATTAACCTGTCCGCCGGCATAACTACCGGCTACAATAAAGAAGCAGGCAGCTTATCTGCCGGATTAAATTACCGGGAAATATTGTTTTAACAATAGGTGATTAAAATCTTCTTTTAAGTATTATAAACCTGATTCATCGCGAGTCAGGTTTTTTTTGTTTCGTCATTACCAATTTTCTACCCTAAAAACTAAACGCAAAGATTTCATTTCTAACCAACTTGAATATTGGTTATTATCTGCTTTTAAGTTAAATTTGAGTTAAGAAACCTGCGGTTTTACGCAAAATACGCAAAGGCTCAAACCTGGCGGTTTGAGTGTTTTAGCAAATAAATCGATTTTTGCTCATACCGTTATCCGAAACTAACAAATGCAAAATAAAAGCCATGAATGAAAATCAACTATCAAACCAAATAATTGGTTTGGCAATAAAAGTTCATAAAACATTAGGTCCGGGTTTATATGAAAATGTTTATAAAGACTGCCTCTTCTATGAATTAAGTAATAGTGGGTTATTGGTTGAAAAGGAAAAGCCAGTAAGTGTTACTTATGAAAATCATGTTTTGGATTGTAGTTTCAGAATGGATTTGTTTGTAGAAAAAAAGGTTGTACTTGAAATCAAAAGTGTGGAAGAAATAACCAGGATTCATATGACTCAATTACTGACTTACTTAAAATTTTCTCAAGCAAAATTAGGATTGCTGATGAATTTTAATGTTGCCCTTTTAAGTCAAGGAATTAAACGCGTTGTCCTTAACTTATGAAGATTTGTCTTCCGGTTCCCAAACCCAAACCTTTAGGTTTGGGCCTTTGCGCTTTTTGCGTCAAACCGTAGGTTTCTCAATTGGAATCATCATATAAACGTCAAAACCAAAAATTCAATTACTTGGAAAATAATCCTTCGCGTTAATTTTTTTTTTGGGGAATTAGTTATCCCAGAAATTTTACCAGCTCTTCAACAGTAACCTTGAACTGCTCGCCGGTTGTCATGTTTTTAACGCCGAGGATTCCTTCAGCAATTTCGTTTTCACCTGCCAGCACCACATATTGAATGTGCCTTGAATCGGCATACGAAAACTGCTTTTTCAGTTTCGCCGCATCCGGGTATATTTCTGCTGAAACGCCGATTTCATGCAGCTTTGGTAACAGTCCCAGGCAAAACATCACCTCCTTCTCACCGAAATTGGCAAACAGCACCCTTGACGATTGCACTGCCTCGGCCGGAAACAGCTTTAACTGCTCTATCACATCATAAATCCGGTCGGCCCCGAACGAAACACCCACACCTGAAATATCCTTTAAACCGAATATTCCCGTAAGATCATCATACCTTCCGCCACCGCAGATACTGCCTATTTCAACATCAAGGGCTTTTACTTCTATTATAGTCCCTGTATAATAATTCAACCCTCTTGCCAGTGAAATGTCGAATTCGACATCCGAAAGGATATTCAACGCATCAAGAATGCCAAATAGTTTTTCAACCTCTTCAATACCTTTCAATCCGGTCTGGCTGGTTTTCAGCAGGTTTGACAAACTGGCGATCTTTTCTTTATTTGTCCCCCGAATGGCAAATACCGGTTCGAGTTTATAAATCGACTGCACAGTAATACCCTTATTCTGCAGTTCCTGGCTTACGGCTTCAATTCCTATTTTCTCCAGTTTATCAATAGCAACTGTAATATCAACTATTTTATCGGGCTGGCCGATATACTCTGCAATACCGGTAAGTATTTTACGGTTATTCAGTTTGATCTTCACTCGCACGTTCAGATCCCGGAATACCTCATCAATGATCCGGATCAGGTCGGCCTCATTCAATAATGAATTACTCCCGATCACATCGGCGTCACACTGGTAAAACTCGCGGTAGCGTCCTTTTTGCGGCCTGTCGGCTCTCCAAACCGGCTGTACCTGGTATCTCTTAAAAGGGAATTCAATTTCATGCTGATGCTGTACAACGAATCGGGCAAAAGGGACAGTCAGATCGTACCGGAGTCCTTTTTCACAGATATCGAGTGAAGCCGAATTGGAAGACGAAGCCAGAAACTTTGCTTTATCTATTCCTTCAAGGAAATCGCCGGAATTAAGAATTTTAAAAAGCAGTTTATCGCCTTCCTCACCGTATTTACCCAGCAAAGTATCCAGGTTTTCCATTGCCGGAGTTTCGATTTGTGAGTATCCATGATAACGGAAGACCTTTTTAATCGTATCGAAAATATAATTGCGTTTCGACATTTCTGCAGGACCGAAATCCCTTGTGCCTTTGGGTATGCCGGGTTTTTGAACAGCC
This sequence comes from Bacteroidales bacterium, assembly GCA_035299085.1. Classification (NCBI taxonomy): domain Bacteria; kingdom Pseudomonadati; phylum Bacteroidota; class Bacteroidia; order Bacteroidales; species Bacteroidales bacterium. Next base: position 122,557 of record DATGXG010000038.1, read on the forward strand.
ATTTTTATCAATATTTACAGCAAAGTAAATAAAGATTTGCGGTTAAAATGGTACATTCGAATAAAAACATGAACAAGTTCACACTCCTTCTGATTGCACTGGCCAGTGAGTTTCACCTTGTTTCAGGGCAACCCGTCATCAAAGTCAACCAGGCAGGTTACAAAACTGACTTTCCAAAATATGCATGGGTAAATGATTTACCTGCAGGCAAAGTTGAATGGTCAGTTCGAAATTCAGTCAATAATTATCCCGAATTTGAAGCGACCGTTCAGGCTTCCGACAAAATCGATCCAGCCACCGGGGAGAAAGTTACATTACTTGATTTTTCATCCTTCAATAAGGCCGGCAGCTTTTATATACAAATTGAAAATACAGGGATATCCTTTGAATTTATGATAAGCGACACCGTGCTGTCACCGGTTTGGTCGGCAGGTATTAAAAGCTATTATTATCAGCGATCCGGAATAGATCTCATACCTGAATATGCCGGTATATGGGCCAGAAAAGCGTCACATAGCAGAGATGCAAAACTTTACCTGGGATATAAGGATGGAAAAATAACAGAAGGGGAATACAGGAAGGCAGTTGGTGGTTGGTATGATGCCGGAGATTTCGGGAAAAAAATCGTACCCGCCTGCATAGCCTTTTACGCATGGCTGAAACTGGCCGAATGGTATCCCGAAAAAATCAATCAGACGGTTCAAATCCCCAATTCATATCCAAATCTTCCGGGTATGCTGGCAGAAGCAAAATGGGAACTTGATTGGTTTTTCAGTATGCAGGAGCCGGATGGAAGTGTGCATCACTTAATTGTTAGTCCCGATTTCTTTATGGGCCCTCCACAAAAGGATACCTATCCCCGTTATATCATGCCGGTTACCGGTACAGCGACGGCAGATTTTGCAGCGGCCATGGCGTTGGCCTCCAAAGTATACCGCAGGTATTTGCCGGGTTTTGCCGACTCCTGCCTGGCCGCTTCAAAAAAAGCCTGGGATTATCTCTCATCGCATCCTGCAACCTTCCCGGCCGGCGGATATAAAGATCCTGAAGGGATTCATAATACAGGAGCCTACGAGGATCCGGATGACAGGGATGAACGTTTATGGGCTGCCGCCGAATTATTCAATGTTACCGGTGAGAAGGCTTATAATGACTATTTTATACAAAACCAGTCGAAATACAGGTTGCGTGAATATGGCTGGTGGATGGACGTACATAATTATGCGTTATATTCCTGGTTGCTGGCGCCTTTCAAAAAAGATACCGGACTTGAAGAATCACTAAAAATGCAGATAAAGGAGTTTGCCGATTCGCTTACGCTGTTAAGCCGGGCAACAGGATACGGGGTGGTTTTATCACCGGGCCAATACGTATGGGGTTCAAACTCCTATATTGCAAATTATGGTATGGAACTGCTCATCATAAACCGGATATTGAATACGGAGAAATACACAGGAATTGCACTGCACCAGTTGAATTACATACTAGGTTGTAATTCGCTCAATTTAAGTTTTGTCTCGGGATACGGAAGAAATGCTGTAAGCGACCCTCATCAATCGATTAACTCTTATGATCAGATCAACCAGGCTCCCCCGGGGTTCATACCCGGCGGTCCCAACCGGTACCCGCAGGACCCGAGCCTTGCATTGCTGATAAAACAAAAGAATCCACCCCCGGCAAAATGCTATGTTGATTTCCACTGGGCTTATGCCTGCAATGAAGTATGCCTGCCGTATAATTCGGGGTTTATTTTTTTGGCGGGGTGGTTTTTGTAGGGATTAGGTGGTTAAACCGGGCCGTCATTGCGAGGAGTTGAAATTATCAATCAAAATAGTACTCAGGTAAATGCGACGAAGCAATCTGTTCGAACAGGTAAGACGTAGCAAAAACTAATTGTTTTTAGAGAAAATTTCACAGAGTTTCACAGAGGTATCACAGAGTTTTACAGAGTAAAAACTTCTCTGTGGTTCTCTGTGTAAAAAAAACAGACAGTTAATTTATGCAGTCTATCTGGATAGGCTTTGCCTGTGCGTGCAGATTGCTTCGTCGCAAAATATTCCTATTATAATCAAAGATTACTCTAGCTCCTACTAATGACGATTTTTCGTAATTCGTTGTATGTTAATGAATAACCCTGAAAGGGTTCAATTTGAATAACCGCGGGTGAAACCCGTGGTACGGTGCTACGATCACGAACACAACTCTGAAAGAGTTGAATTATGCATAATTGAAATTGAACCCTTTCAGGGTTCTTGTCTGCTGACATCATAATCCACGGGTTTCACCCGCGGTTATTCAGATCTCGCTACTTCGTAGCTATTTGTGAAAGCCATGG